>JBAVGP010000184.1:0-10135 GCA_049684955.1 Erysipelotrichaceae bacterium | reverse complement strand
CAGATGAGATACTCTATTATAAAGAATGGAGTGATGGTCCGGATATGAATATCAAGCAGGTCGGAATCGATGGTACCGGATCGAAATCAATCGGAAAGATTGTTGCGACAACCATGTGCGTAGATGGAGATTGGATTTATTACTCCAGAAGGAAGGACGAACTCATAGAATGGCCAAACGAAATCCATCGCATGAAAAAGGATGGGACTTCGGATGAATTACTGAAGAAATATGATGGATATCTATCAGTGTTTGGTGTAAATGACGGGTGGCTCTATTATTCAAACAGAGGAAGCGAAAAAGGATCGCTGATGCGCATGAAACTCGATGGCAGTCAAGAGGAGACTGTTATTCCTGCTTCGGTAAACAATGTCGTGTGGAGCGCTTATATCTTGAGCGACAAACTGGTTACTGTGCAGGGACCGTATTTCTCTGAACAGAATTTCTTTATATCAAATCTCGACGGAAGCGTACTTACCGCTTTGGCGAAATAGAGTGTTTATAAACGAATCATACGCAAAAAGTAGCCGGGTTTGTCCTGGCTACTCTTTTTCTTTCTCGGTTTTCGTTCCCACAATCACCATGGTATAAGGATTGATCGCGACGCTCTGGACGGAGTAATCCTTGATCATCCCGGCTTCGTTGGCCAGCAGATCCACATAATCGGGGAAGTTCTGGTAGAAGACCTGGGAGGTCGGATTAATGTAGACGAAGATGGAAGAATATTCTCCATCGTTGAGATGATGAAGGTGATAGATCAGGACTTTGTTGTCGAGGGATGAGAACATCACATGCTTGCTGATCTCGGCGGCGGAAGTAAGACGGAAAGCGGGGATGCGTTTGCGCAGTTGGATCAAGTCGCGGGTATAGCGTACGACTTCGTCATAGCGCTCCCTGCGCAGCCAGTCAAGCTGATTAAGCGGATCGTTGCTGCGGTAGCTGTTATGGTTCCCGCTCTTGGTGCGGCAGAACTCCTGGCCGCTGTGAAGGAACGGGACTCCCTGTGAAACCAGGATCGTACCGATCATAAGTTTTTGCTTGCGGATACGTACTTCGCGTTGGTCTTCCCTGCAGCATTCTTTCAGCTTATCCCAGGAAGTGCTGTTATCGTGGCATTCCACATAGTTGATCGATTGGTGCGGTTCTTCGAAAAGTTTCACCTTATCATCGTTGAGACAGTTTCCAATCATGGCGGAATACATCGCCGGCAGGAAATTCGTGTCGCCCGAACAATAACCACGCGCGGTGATTTCATTGGGGTTGGTCTTGCCTTTGACATTCTCGCGGAAGAAATCATTGAAGTGTCCGATTTGCGGCATCAGGGCTTGGTTCTCCATATTGGCCTTCAGGTTCTCGTCCAACAAGGTCGGCATATTCCAGCCTTCTCCGTAGATCATCGCATCGGGTTTGAGTTTGCGGGATTGGGCGACCACTTCGTTCATCGTGACCACATCCAATACACCCATCAGATCGAAGCGGAATCCGTCGATGTCGTAGGCTTCCATCCAGCACTTGCAGGAATCGAGGATGAATTTGCGGACCATCAGACGGTTCGAATCGATATCGTTATTGCAGAAGGAACCGTTCGATAAGGCTCCCGAAGCGGATCGGCGGAAGTAGTAGTAAGGGACGACGCGTTCGAAGGGGCTGGTATCCATATCGTAGACATGGTTGTAGACCACATCCATATTGACGCGCAGGCCTTGTTTATGGAATGCCTGGACCATTTTCTTGGCTTCGATGACGCGTTCAACCGGCTGATCGGGATATTTCGTGAAACTGCCTTCGGGGACATTGTATTGCAGGGGATCATAACCCCAGTTATAGAAAGCCTGGATATTCAATTCGTCGACCGTCGCGAAATCGAACATCGGCATGATTTGGACATGCGTGACGCCGAGTTCCTTGATATAGGTGATCCCGGTCGAATAACCGGCATCGGTGCGTGTGTCTTCATGCGTGAAAGCCAGGAACTTCCCTTGATCGGGGATATTCCCTTCCTTCATCATCGAGAAATCGCGGACGCTGACTTCATAGATCACCGCATCGCTCGGATGCTTGAATTCAGGCAGACTTTTCGTATACATATCGACCGGAGTCTGCGTATAATCGATGACCGCACTCATCCGGTTGTTCGCGAACGAAGAACGGGCGATCGGATCGCTGGTCTGATTCCATTTCCCATTCACCAAGACGTGATAGAGATAGCCGCAGCCATGCAGATTCTGGTTGAACCGATGACGGAAGACACCTTTCGCGGTACGCCGCATTTCACGGACTTCCTTGACATCATCCACATAGGCTTCCAGTAATACACGGTTGGCGGTCGGAGCCCACAGCGCGAAATCGGTATGGGTCGGGAATGTCCGGACGCCGAGATCATCCCCTTCATAGTAGAATTCATCGTCGAAACGCGGAGATTTGACGATCAATGAGTATTGGAGAGGGGTGGCCAGCGAATGTTCTTCGACGACATCGTACGAATCGCCGATGACGATCGTCTCCGGAGCACCCAGGACATATTTATTATAGTCGCCCGGGGTGAGTTCGAAGCCGTGGATCGGGAGTTTGGTCAGTTTTCCCCCACTGTCACGCAGGAAAAAAGTCTCGCTTCGGCCTTGATAGAACTGGCGGGACAAATAAATCGTGATAACTTTATAATCGTCTAAATGAGCTTCGAATTTTTCAACATTTCGCATAGATTCACCTTTGCACGTACCTATTATACCAATAAACCGAAACAAGTATAGTGGATAAAAAAGAGCGTTGCGAACGCTCTATTGGTCTAAGGGTCGGATATGCCAGATTTCATCGGCATATTGACGGATGGTCCGGTCGGAGGAGAAGAAACCGGATTTGGCGATATTCACCAGGCACATTTTCGCCCAGTAATCCTTATTCAGGTATCGGCGTTCGACTTCTTTCTGCGCTTCAACATAAGCCTCGAAGTCCGCCAACAGGAAATACTCATCGTTGCGGTACATCAATTCGTCGAAGATCACTTTGAATTCTTCGCGGTTGATTTCGAAGGTTCCGTCGATCAGGCTGTCGACAGCCGACTTGAGTTTCGGATTGCCGTTGTATTGTTTCCAGGCATCATAGCCTTTGGCATGCAGTTCATCGATATCGTCGACGGTCATACCGAAGATGACGTCGTAGTCGCGGCCGACCAATTCATCGATCTCCACGTTGGCGCCATCCAAGGTCCCCAGCGTGATGGCTCCGTTCATCATGAACTTCATATTCCCCGTACCGGAAGCTTCCTTACCGGCGGTGGAAATCTGTTCAGAGACGTCGGAGGCGTTCATCAATATCTCGGCGATCGATACGTTGTAGTTGGGAATGAAGACGACTTTCAAGAATTTGTTATATTTGGGGTCGTCGTTGATCTTCTCGGCGACACTGTGGATGAGCTTGATGACTTTCTTCGCGAAGTAATAGGCAGGCGCGGCTTTGGCCGCGAAGATGAACGTACGCGGCGTCATCGTGAAGTTCGGATCGTTGTCGATTTCCCGCGTGATGGAGATGATGTGCAGCACATTGAGTAGTTGGCGTTTGTAGGCATGCAGGCGTTTCGCCTGGACATCGAAGATCGAATCGACATCGACGTCGATATCCAGCGTCTTCTTGATGTATTTCGCCAGGATGATCTTGCGCTCGCGTTTGACCGCCATGAATTTCTTCTGGACTTCCTTGTCATCCACATGATCCAGCAGCTTTTCAAGCAGTTCGGGATCATAGGCGTAGTCTTCCCCGATCGTCTCGTCCAGCAGATTCTTCAATTGCGGGTTGGAATAGAGCAGCCAGCGGCGATGCGTGATCCCGTTGGTCTTATTGTTGAACTTCTCGGGCATCAGCTTGTAGAAGTCTTTCATGATGCCGGTGATCAGGATCTCGGTATGCAGTTTCGCGACCCCGTTGACCGAGAATGCACCGACGATCGCCAGATTGGCCATATGGACCGAGCCGTCTTTGATGATCGACACGCTGTGGACCAGTTCTTCATCCCCCGGATATTGGGCACGGACGGACTCGATGAAACGACGGTTGATCTCTTCGATGATCATATAGATGCGCGGAAGCAGTGACTGGACGAAACTGGTCGGCCATTTCTCCAATGCTTCAGCCATGACGGTATGATTGGTGTAAGCCATCGTATGCGTGACGATATCCCATGCGGTATCCCAATCATAATGATGTTCATCCATCAGGATGCGCATCAGTTCAGGGATGCATAAAACGGGATGCGTGTCGTTCAATTGGAAAGCGACGCGTTCCGGTAAATTGGAAACATCCGGGTAGACGCGCAGATGGCTTTTGATGAAAGCGGCCAATCCGGCGGCGACGAAGAAATATTGTTGTTTGAGACGGAGGTAACGGCCGTGTTCGGTCGAATCGTCCGGATAGACGTTCTGACAGATTTCGCGGACTTCCGTGATGTATTGACGGAAATCCTTGTTGGCGGGAAGATTGTCCGATGCTTCGGCGCTCCACAAACGCAAGGTATTGGTCATATCGGTGGATTTCCCGACGACCGGCATATCATACGGGACCGCCAGAACTTGTTCGGCATCGAGGTGCTCGAAGCGGACGACGCCGTCCGCGTTCTTGCGCATTTCGACGCGACCCCAGAATTTCACTTCGACGGCATGTTTCGGTTTGCGGACTTCCCAGACATTGCCTAGGCGCAGCCATTGATCCGGTACTTCGACCTGATATCCGTCGACGATTTTCTGTTTGAATAAGCCATATTCGTAGCGCAGGCAATTGCCGTGTCCCGGCAAGGAAAGCGACGCAAGGGAATCCATGAAGCAAGCCGCCAGACGGCCTAAACCGCCGTTGCCTAAGCCGGCATCGCTTTCCATGTTTTCGATTTCGTTGATATCGATGTCAAGATCGGCCAATCCGTCTTTGACCACATCATAAAGCCCCAGGTTCATCAGATTGCTGGTGAGCAGCCGTCCGATCAAAAACTCCATGGAGAAATAAACCATTTGCTTGGCGCCCAGCTGGGCCGCCGCTTCTTTACTTTCTTTCCAGTGGATGGACGCATAGTCACGTACCATTTCACCCAATACCATATATCGTTCTGTGCGGTGAGATTGTTCAACCGAGCGTCCGTACGTTTCTACGACCCGCTGAGTGAAGTCCCGCTTGAATTGAAATTTGTTTTGAAACATACGTCCTCCTAAGGATGCGTGTTGATAATATCAGAAATCCGAGTACATTTCAAACGTTTCTTTACTTGTCAAAGACAAAGTAAATCGCGGAAAACGGTGCGATACGGACATTGATGGAATGATGATATCCGTGCCTTGCGATCGCGTCTGAATGAATCGGTGCATAGTTGCACATGTCGCAACCATCATAAATTGCTTTTTCGGAATTGATCAATTCCGTATATTCACCTTCATACGGGACACCGACTCTGAACTCCTCATAAGCGATCGGCGTCATGTTCAGCAGGACGATGATGATTTCCATTTCGTCTTCGCGGAAGAAGGAATAGATCGATTGATCGGAATTGTCCGCATCGATCCAGCGGAATCCGTTCTGGGTGAAATCGTAACGGCTCAGGCAGGCATGATGTCGATAGGTCAGGTTCAAATCGCGCATGAAGCGGTTGAAGGCCGCATGCTTCGCATATTCCAACAGGAACCAGTCAAGTTCGCGGTTTTCATCCCATTCGCGGAAATGCGCCAGTTCGTTTCCCATGAAGTTCAGTTTCTTGCCGGGATGCGAATACATATACATATAGAGATTCTTGGCTTGCGCGAACTTCTGGACATAGTCGCCCCAAATCTTATTGATGATGGTCCCCTTCCCGTGGACCACTTCGTCATGGCTCAGCGGCAGGATGAAACGTTCCGAATAAAAGTAAGCCATCGAGAACGTCAATTGGTGATGGTGATAGGCGCGATAAATCGGATCCAGCGTGTAATATTTCAAGGTGTCGTTCATCCAACCCAGATCCCATTTGTAGTCGAAGCCCAAACCCATCTCATACGTGGAGTGGGTTACTTTCGGGAAATCGGAGGAATCTTCCGCGAACAACAGGACATTGGGATGACGTTGATTCAGATAATAGTTCATACGGCGGATGAAGGCCAGTGCGCCGTCGTTGACGCCGCGCTGCTTGTTGCCGTGCCAGAAGATGATATTACTGACCGCATCGACGCGTAATCCGTCCATATGATAGGTTTCCAGCCAATAGTTCGCGCTCGACATCAGGAAAGACCGGACTTCTTCTTTCCACAGATCGAAGTTCATGGTCCCCCATTGACTATGCGCGTCCTGATCGGTGGGATACTCATACAGCGGCGCTCCGTCGAAATAGGCCAATCCGAACGCATCGCGGACGAAATGGACCGGAACGAAATCGAAGATGACCCCGATGTCGGCTTGGTGCAGCATATCGACGAATTCCATCAGTTGCCGCGGCGTGCCGTAGCGGCTGGTGACGCTGAAGTAACCGTTTGCCTGATAGCCCCATGAACCATCGAAGGGATGTTCCGTGATCGGCATCATTTCAATATGTGTATAGCCCAACTCTTTGAGATAAGGGACCAGTTCGCGTGCGAGTTCGGCGTAGTTGTACCAGGTGGTTCCGTCTTTCTTCTTCCAGCTGCCTAGATGCAGTTCGTAGATATTGACGGCTTCCTGGTATCCTTTGCTTCTTCGGCTCATCCAAATCGCATCGCGCCAGGAATAACCTTTTAGGTTGACAACCAGTGAAGCATATTTGGGACGCATTTCGCTGGAGATCGCATAAGGGTCGGCCTTTTCGATCCAATGACCGTCAGGTTGCTGGATGACATATTTATAGAGCGTCCATTCAAGCACATTGCTGATGAAGACGCTCCAGATACCGGTTGTCGTCGCGCGCAGCATTTCGATCGGATATCCCCAATCATTGAAGGATCCGACAATCTGTACACGTTGGGCGTGCGGCGCGTAGACCGTGAACCGTACGCCGTTGACTCCCTCATAGGAAAAATGCGCTCCGAAGAGTTGATGCGCATCGAGACTATGGCCAGAATGAAACTGCTCGACGAGTGCGTGCTGAAGCATAGCATGTTACCCCCTTATCGATAGTTTCATTGTACTTGATATGTGAAGTGGTGTCAAAAACGAGAAAAACAAATGGAACTTGAAACGGCTCCATAATATGGTACAATTTGATTACCGAAACAAAATCGTCGAGTGGAAAAGAGTACCTTCATCGCTGCAGCATAGAGAACCGTTGGTTGGTGGAAAACGGTGAGCGGGATGAAGCGAATGGGTCTGCGAGAGCAAGGCGAAGTCACAGTAGCCAAGACGGAGGTTCACCGTTACAGGAACTAGGGTATGTTGGTACCCGAAAAAGGAATACGTTCGTATTCAAACATAGGATGGCACCACAAACACCATTGTTCCTGTATAGGGCATGGTGTTTTTTTGTCGAAGGAGGTGAAGCCATGACGTGAAGAAAAGAGGTTCCAACGGCGGGGTTGTTCGGGCAACAAGAGGAAAAAAACATGAAAACAAAAGATCTCACAACCGCTTCCCTGCTCCTTGCGATGGGCATGGTCCTGCATGCGCTCACACCCGCGATTTTGGGCGGCGTCAAACCCGACTTTCTATTGGCGATGATGTTCATCGCGATCCTGATCCGTCCGATTCCTTCCCACACTTTCGTCGTTTCGATCGCAGCCGGCGTCATCGCCGCATTGACCACAAGTTTTCCCGGAGGTCAACTCCCTTCGTTGATTGATAAACTCGGCAGCGGTTTCTTCGTACTGTTGGTCGAGATGGTTTTATTGAGGCAGAACCGCAAGTTTCTCCCGCTTGCGGTTCTCGGCTTCAGTGCTACATTCGTCAGCGGCGTCTTGTTTCTGGGTTCTGCCGCCCTCATCGTCGGTTTGCCTGCGCCGATGGGTGCTTTGATGACCGGCGTCGTCCTTCCGACCGCCATCGCGAATTCACTGGTCTGCGGGATCGTGGCCCAGGTACTGCGATCGACACGTGTAATGAAGCCGCAGCCCACCAACTGAGTCATATATGAAAGGCTCCCGTTTTTCGCGGGAGCCTTCTTCATTCGATTTCTTTGGCGATGGCCTTCTTCAGCAATTCAAATTTGCTTAAGGAGGCTTCTTTTGATTGATCCACCACGCAGAAGTAGAATTTGCATTTGGGTTCGGTGCCGGAAGGCCGGACAGCGATCCAGCTGCCATCCTCAAGGAAATACTTGATGACGTCGCTGACCGGAAAGTCGAGTTTCGATATGATACCGCGATCGACACGCTCTGATTTACGGTAATCTTCCTTGGCGACGATCTTGATCCCGGCGAAAGCATCGATCGGAGTCTGCTGGAAATGTTCCATGATTTCTTTGATGCGTTTGGAACCTTCCTCGCCTTTTAGAGATAAGGACACTTGGTCTTCGATGTACCAGCCGAATTTCGCATACAGACTCTCCAATACATCGACCAAAGTCTTACCTTGATTCTTGTAATAGGTGATCGCTTCCGCCAAAAGCAGGCAGCTCTGGATCGCGTCTTTATCGCGGACGAACGGTTCGACCAGATAGCCGTAGCTTTCCTCATAGCCAAACACGAAATCTTTCAGATGGTTGACTTCATATTTGGCGATTTTTTCGCCGATGAATTTGAATCCGGTGAGGGTCTTTTCGGTTTCCACATGGTAGGAATCCGCGACCTTTTCACCGAGATCGGATGTGACGACGGTATTGAAGATGACCGGATGCTTGGGCATCGTGCCTTTTTCAAGTTTGGTGGAGAAGACATAATCCAATAAGATGGATCCGGTCTGATTGCCGGTCAGCAGGCGGTATTCGCCTTTGTGGACGACGACCACGCCGACCCGGTCGGCATCGGGATCGGTGGATAGCGCCGCATCGGCGCTGTTCGCCTTCATCACTTCGATCGCCATATCATAGGCTGCTTTTTCTTCCGGATTCGGTGTCTTGGTGTTGGAGAAAAGCGGATCGGGGGTACATTGGGCTTGGACCGGGATCACATGGTATCCGGCCTTGGCCAGTACGTTCATGACCGAATGGTAGGCGGTTCCGTGTTGCGGGGTGAAGACGATCTTCGTGCTTGATTTGTCCTGTTCGGGACGGTTCTGGATTTCCAGCACCCGTTTTTCATAGGGTTTGTCCACATCGAAATCGATCCAATGGATCAGTTTTTCCTGGGCCGGCGATAAATTCACATTGATCGCGAGTTCGTCCTTAATCTTGCCGGTTTCGGCGATGACCTGGTCGATCAGTTCGGGAATGAGCTGGCAACCTTTGTCATCATAGACTTTGTATCCGTTATATTCCTTGGGATTATGTGAGGCGGTGACGACGATGCCGCCGATGCATTTGAGATAGCGCACCGCGAACGAAAGTTCCGGCGTCGGACGCAGGGAGGTGAAGACATACGAGGGGATATCAAACATCGCTAAAACACGAGCGGATTCGATCGAGAATTCCTTCGACATCAGTCGGTTGTCATATGCGATGGCGACCCCTTTGGAGGTCGCTTCGGGATATTGAAGCAGATACTTGGCGAATGCGACATTCGCTTTACGGATGGTGTAGACGTTCATCCGGTTGGGGCCGGCTCCAAGCAGACCGCGCATCCCCGCGGTCCCGAATTCGAGGTCCGTGTAGAAAGCATCCTGCAACTGAGCAGCTGAGTAATTCTCCAGTTCACTGCGTAGAAAAGAATCAAGGTGTGGAAATGATTTCCAGTGTGCGATCCGATTTTCGGTCATGCTTTCCTCCGTATAATAAAAAGAAGATGGGACCATCTTCGATTTATGTCTTATTTAGTTACGCAATGACTTTTTGCGTGCGCAATACTTCTTCGATGGTCGTGATTGCCAATTCTTCGTCTTCGCCTTCGCAAGAAATCGTTACTTCGGATTGTGTCGGGATACCTAAGGACATAACTCCCATGATCGATTTCATATTGACCGAGCGTCCTTTGAAGGATACTTTCACTTCACATTTGAACTTGCTGGCTGCGTTTACGGCTACTGTCGCCGGACGGGCATGCAGACCGACCGGATCGACGATTAATACTGATCTTTGCTTCATCGTTTGTCCCTCCTGCTTTCTGTTACTATTCTAAACTATTTTTTTCTC
>JBAVGP010000183.1:0-5704 GCA_049684955.1 Erysipelotrichaceae bacterium | reverse complement strand
GAATTTCAGCTATGTCAAAAGAATGAACACTGATTTTCACCGTTCATGAAGAAACCCGCCGAAGCGGGTTTCGGATATTCCGGATGAATCGAACCAGCGTGCAGGCGATAGGCATTTCTCGCCATTTGAGCGGGATTTCAAAGTGTCTGGCCGTCGGTTGTCGTAAAAATGAGCGTGTTTAGGATTAACGGAAACCGAAGAGGATTGGAAACAAGAATACCACGACCGCCATCCAAACAAGGTATACCGCAAGATACTTGGTCTGCCAGTCCTCAAGTTGCGAGAATTCGATCTTTTTTCTGAAATAAAACGTATACATCCAAGCCAAACCGCCCAGATTGATCATCAGGATGAGGTTCTCGCCGAGTGCCGCAAGTTTGTTGGGGGTGATTCCGTAGGCCGTCAGACGGAAGATGATCGCTGCCAAAGCAATAAGATCGATGATGATAGCCGCGACGATCAGTGCGAAGTTGAGATAATCGAATGTACTCACTTTGTCATGGATGCCTCTGGCTGAAAGCACATAAAGCACCAAAGCCAAGACCAGCACAAGCATGAAATCAAAGCCGATCAGGAAATCACGTTCAAGGAACGGGCTTTTGCCTAATACAGCCATTCCGATCAGGAATGCGACCATCGTCAGCAGAAACAACGGGCTGAATATCTTCGCCAGGATCGGCGTGAAATTTTCCACGACGCTTTTCTTCGCTTCGACCAGATAGACCGCGACCATCAAAACCGCGCTGAAGCCATAGATGATCAGGTATTCCTGGATGAATCCGGAGAGGTTCACTTGGATGGCACTGAAGAGCAGCTGGGTGAACAGGATGAAGACCATCAGACCGCAGAAGATCAGCACGCCGTAGATGAAGGTTTCGCCGGAGAAGCGGATGAAGTCCATCCGTTTCCGGCTGCTTTTCCATTCTTTTCCCAGATAAGCGAGACCGGTCACCATCCACAGCAGGATCGGCAGATGGAACGCTGTCAATAATTCCGTGTCGCCCGGTCCGAGCGAGGGATAGAGATTGATGATGAAGGCGGTTATGACGAAAGCCGAAAGAATCGCGATCTTCCATTTCCGGTTGGATGCATGGTTGACCATGAAGAATATCGCTACGAACGGGAATAGGAACAGGCTGAGGTTCTTGAACTGAAACATGATGGAATCGGATTCAAACAAACGCATCCCGAACAATTCCGGTACTTTCAGTAATGTACCCGCAAATAAGGACAAGGCGATGACCAGCAGGATGTTGCTTCTTTTTTTGCGGTTTTCCGCGGGATCACCCGCATCGCTGAGCAGTTGTTTCCAAAACCCTTCGGCGTTCACTTTTTCAAACTCGCGGGAGATCTGGTTGACGTTGCCCAAGCGCTTGACGCCGATCAAGAACGCTTCTTCCTCGGTGAGTCCGTTTTGCGTCAGTTCGTCGATTTCGTCATGTAGGTGGCTTTCCATTTCGAGGATGTCGTTGTCGCTGAAACTGCCGTGGGCGCGTAAGTAGTCGCTCCAAGAGCGGATGTTGAAGTCTAGATCGAACATGCGATACCTCCTAAGGTCATTGGTCTTTCCATATTTTACTCAGCGCCGCATGCACGGTCGTCCATTGGCTGCGCTGCGTTTCCAATTCTTCCAACCCTGCTTCGTTGATCTGGTAATATTTGCGCTTACGTCCGTTGTCGGATTCTTTCCAGTACGATGTGATCAATTCCTGCGCCTCCAGCCGATGCAGGATCGGATAAAGCATCCCTTCCGTCCAATTCATTTCATTGCCGGAAAGCTCCTTCACCCGCTTGATGATCGAGTAGCCGTAACTGTCGGCTTCCTTGAGGATAGCCAACAGGATCGGGATGGCGGAGGCGGCGACTAAGTCTTTCGCTATTTCCATGTGGCTCTCCTTTATACCTAATACTTCTATGTATAAGAGGATTATACACCTACCTTCTGTAAAATCAACGATTTCTAGAAATTTTTATGGGACCGATAAAAAAGACCGTCGATTGATTCGGCGGTCTCGCTAAGCTTGATTATGCGATCTTCAAGAGTTTATCCTGCAGATCCTCGTTGAACTGGTTGGTATAGAGGCGATAGTAGTAACCCTTCTTCTTCATCAGTTCGCCGTGCGTCCCATCTTCCACTACCCTGCCCTTGCGTACGACCAGGATGCGGTCGGCAGTGACGATGGTGGAAAGACGATGCGCGATGACGAAGCTGGTGCGGTCGACCAGCAGCGTTTCGATGGCATGCTGGATGACTTGTTCGGTTTCGGTGTCGATCGAGGAAGTCGCTTCGTCCAAGACGAAGATCGCCGGTTCCGCGATGACCGCCCGTGCGAAGGAGATCAGTTGCTTCTGGCCGGTGGACAAGCGTCCGCCGCCTTCGCCGACATCGGTATCGTAGCCTTGTTCAAGCTTCTCGATGAAGCTGTGGGCATCGACGAGTTTCGCGGCGGCGACCACTTCCTCTTCGGTGGCGTCCAGTTTCCCGTAGCGGATGTTGTCGCGGACGGAGCCGGAGAACAGATGCGGGGATTGCAGGACATAGCCGAGATTGGAGTGCAGCCAGCCGATCGAGCGTTCCTTCATATCGACGCCGTCGATGAGGATGCGGCCGGTGATCGGTTCGTAGAAGCGGCAGAGCAGATTCACGATCGTGCTCTTCCCGCTGCCGGTTTCACCGACCAACGCGATGGTCTGGCCTGATTTGACTTCAAGGTTGAAGTCTTTCAGGACCGGTTCTTCGGGATTGTAATGGAAGTTCACGCCTTCGAACGTGACGTTGCCTTTGATTTTCTCATAGGCTTCGCGTTTGGGAGATAGCACCGAGCCATATTTTTCGATGACTTCCGGCGTATCGATGATCTGCGGTTCGGAACCCAATAGAGATAAAACGCGTTCCGCGGAGGCTTGCGCCATCTGGAACTCAGCCAATAGTCGTGCGATCTGACGCAGCGGTTCGAAGAATTGGCTGGCATATTGGGTAAACAACATCAGCGTCCCGAATTGCAAGGCACCCAGCAACACTTGGTTGCCGCCGTACCAGAGGATCGCGGCGGTAGAGATCGAACCCAGACTCATGACGATCGGCATGAAGATCGCCGAAAGGATGGCGGCCTTGATGGATTGCGAACGCATGGTATGGGTCAAGGCGCTGAATTCGTCGTAGTTGACTTCTTCCAACACCAAGGTCTTGGTGGTCTTCGCACCGGTGATGCCTTCGGAGAAAGCGCCGGTGATCTTGGAATTGACTTTGCGGACTTCACGGTAGCTTTTCAGGATGCGGCGCTGGAACCATACGCTGATGGCGGCCAGGATCGGCATCACCATCAAGACTAATAGGGCCAGCTGCCAGTTCACGCTGAACATGACGACGGTGATCCCGATCATGACGGTCGAACCCCAGACCAGATCCATCAGGGACCAGGAGAGGATTTCCGCCAAGCGGGTGATATCGGAGGTCATACGGGCCATGATCCAGCCTAACGGGGTCTTGTCATAGTAACTGAAGGAAAGTTCCTGCAGCTTGGTGAAGGCTTTGTTTCTGACATCGTAAGCGAAGTCCATTTCGATCAGGCCGGCTTGTTTGATGAAGAAATAGATATTGAAGCCTTGCCACACGATGCACCCGAAATAAGCGATGCCGAACCAGGTCAGATGCGACAGATCGCCGTTGCCGTTGATGAAGGTATCGATGGCGATCTTGTTGAGATAGGGAAACAATACATCCACGGCCGCGACCATGATGATGAACATGTAGAGGACAGCCAGTTTCTTCTTATGGATCCATAACAGTTTGAAAATCTTGCGCCATAGATGCGTGTCTAGCGTATCGGTATTGAACTCTTGTTCTTCGAAATGTTCGCTCATTCGTCCTCACCTCCTTCGATCATCGCGTTTTGGATCTCCACGATGCGTTTATATAAGCCTTCCTCAAGGCTTAAGGATGCATGGGTGCCGATCTGGGTGACTTCCCCTTCCTGCAGCACGATGATCTTGTCGGCGTTCTGGGCCGACGCGATGCGATGCGTGATCAGGAAGGTCGTGACGCCGCGGGAGACTTCCCTGAGTGCCGAACGGATCGAGGCATCCGTCTGCGTATCGACCGCGGACAAAGAATCGTCGAAGATCAGGATCGGACAATTGTTGATGATGGTGCGGGCGATCGCGATGCGCTGTTTCTGCCCGCCCGAAAGCGTGACGCCCTTTTCACCGACCAAAGTCTTATAGCCGAGTTCAAACTCGTTGATGACACTATGGACCGCGGCGATCTGCGCGGCGCGCAGGACTTCCTGTTCCTTGGCTTTGGGGTTGGCCATGCGGATGTTCTCGAAGATCGTCTTGGAGAACAAGAACGGTTCCTGCAACACGATCCCGACATTCTTGCGTAAGTGATGGCGCTGGATTTCTTTCAATTCATGCCCGTTGAGCAGGATCGAACCGGCGTTGTAGTCGTACAAGCGGGTCAACAGATGCATCAGGGAGGATTTCCCCGAACCGGTCGGACCGAGGATCGCGACCGTTTCGCCTTGCTTGGCGGTGAAGGACACGCCTTTCAGCACATCGGTTTCCCCGTCGTCGTATTTGAAATAGACATTGTCGAAGACGATATCGCCTTTGACATCCGGTTGGGTGCCAAAATCCATGTCTTCGACCGGGGTATCGAGGATTTCGTAGAGCCGTCCGATCGAAACGCTCATCTTGCCCATGTCGGACAGGATGCGTCCGATATTGCGGACCGGCCATAAAATCATGCTTTCATAGGAAATGAACACGAAGAAATTACCGACCGTGATCGAACCGGCGCGGGCGTAGATGATCCCGAAGAGCACGACCGCCAGGATCTGCGTGAGACAGATGAAGTCGGACGTACCCCAGTAAACCCCTAATAATTTGATCAGACGGAAGGTCAAATCACGGAATTCCTTGTTTTTCTTGTCGAACTTCTCGAGTTCGAATTCTTCGCGGTTGAACGCTTTGACGACACGCGTCCCGGAGAGGTTCTCCTGGATGTCGGCCGACATCGAGCCTTCCGCTTCATCGGACTTCTGGAATGCCGCCTGCATCTTCTTGAAGAAGATATAGGCGAACAAGAAGATGATCGGCAGACAGATGATCGAGATCCATGCCAACGGGGCGTAGATATTGAACAGGATCGACATGGCGATCAAAGCGATCGCGACGGCGTAGACCAGTTCGGAAATCTGACCCGCCAGGAAGCGGCGGATCGTATCGACGTCCGACGTGCAGCGCTGGATCAGGTCGCCGGTTTTGGCTTTGACATGATAACTGTAGGGAAGCCGCTGAAGATGCTCGTACATGGCGTTTCTGAGCTTCTCGCTGAAGAACTCGGATACTTGTCCGTTCCATCTTCCGCGCAGATACATGAAGAAACCGATCAGCAGGTTGACCAAAACGACGATCAAGGCGCCGATCCCGATATGGCTGCGGATATACAAGACCCCGCCCAGCGCTTGACTGAACGCGATCAGTAGCGGATTGGTCAATGGTTTCAGATTGATGACGTTGTCGATGAGAAAACTGAACAATAACGGCGCGATCAAGGTCATCGATACATAAAAAAGCACGACGACGAGTATTCCGAATGATTTAAGCCGGTTCCCTTTCAGAAACCGCCATATGAATTTACCTTGTTTCATGTTCCCCTCTTTCTTCAAATAAAAAGCACCTTGGGGTGCCGTGCAAATCC
>JBAVGP010000182.1:0-6720 GCA_049684955.1 Erysipelotrichaceae bacterium | reverse complement strand
CTCCGAAAACCAGATCACTTCGGAATGCACTCAGCAAGAGTTCATTTAATTTACCCTCTGAAATCAGATCGTTTTTGTGGAGTTTCTGAGCCAAAGAAACATATCTTCCTAATGTGTAACTCATCCTGTTTTCTTTTGAATGTTCATAGAGTGTTGTATCATATCCCAACTGTGAAGCAGAGGATTTAACTCCGGTTTTCATGAGATCTGCTTTCTTTTGACTTAAGAATCCATCATCCAGTAAACGACACAAAGTCGCCTGTCGACTCAATTTGAAAGTTTGCTCAATACAAACAACATCTTCGATACTAATATCCCCCTTCTGCTTTCCAATTTTTACTGTGATGAAGTCACGTAATGCGTCATAAGGAACAATAAAATAGGATGCGAATTGGTCAGCTTCCTTCTCTATTGGGTCTTTCGAAAAATTCATATCCATATTACAGATAAATCTTCCGAAATTTTCGTGGAAATAAAGATGATAAAGTTCATGTGCGATTGTGTAGCGTTGCCGTCCGTCCGTCATATTGGAGTTGATGGCGATTAGTTTCACTTGATTGTTTTTTATACAAATCCCACTGATGTTCTCGTTGAATGGATAAAAAACCAAGGTTAATTCACTGTTGGTAGCTGTCAATGATAATATATCGAGTGGCGAATATCCGTCTGCACCTAATTGTTTACGCAACGTCAGCGCATCATAATTTAGATCCATTTTTCCTTTCATTCCATCACTCCTTTTCAAGTTTTTCCATCATCTCCAAATTCATGGCGATTCGGTTAATCATCGCCAAATCTTTGAGTTCGATGGAATTCGTATTCGCGGTACGAAAAGCCATTTTCATTGCGGGCATTTCCGTAGTTTCCTCAAAAAACACTTTTACCGAACAGCCAAACAAATCTGAACACTTTTCAAGTAAATCGATGCTTAATTGACGCTCGTCTGCTTCGAATTTGGAGATATAACTTTGATCTACGTTTAGGAAATCCGCCATTTGAGATTGAGTAATCTTGTTGCATTCCCGTAACATCTTGAACATTTCCCCTTTGGTTTTCATTTTTCTGCGTCCTCCATGGATATTATACTAGATGTTTGTCATATTTTCAAACTATTGTAAATTAGTATTTATGACACATTCGACATATTTATTAGATTTTTGATGATCATCGTCGCCATAAAAAGAAGCCCTTCACTTCCCTTCATCCCGCTGACGGAATGATGAATTTGAAGGTGCTTCCTTGGTTTTCCTGACTGTCGACTTCGATTTTGATATTATGGCGGGTCGCGATGTTGGCGGCGATGGCCAAGCCTAAGCCGCTGCCTTGGGGGTTGTTTGGATCTTTGATGCGTTGATAGCGTTTGAAGAGTTGGTCCTGACGTTCCTGTGTCATACCCGCCCCTTCGTCGCTGATCGAGATGATCAAACGGTTCCCTTCTTTTTTCGCACAGACATGGATGTTCTTCCCTTGCGGTGTGAATTTGAGGGCGTTGTCCAGCACTGCGTTCAGCATCATCCTCAACCGATCGTAGTCGCCTTTGAACTTCCATAATCCTTCTTCGATGTCGGTTGTCAGATTGATTCCGTTGAGTTGCGCCCGTTGCGTGCTGCCGCGCAGGACATCGTTGAGGATGTCATGGAATTCCACTTCGCTTAAAACCAGTTTGAAATCAGGATCTTCCAAGCGACTCAATTCAAGCAGATCGCCGATCAATCGTTGCATGCCGGTGGTTTCGCGTATCATCTGCTGGCTGACATCCTGCAGGTTGTAGTCTTTCGGATAGATGCCGTCGCTCAAACCTTCCGCATAACCTCGCAACACTGTGACAGGGGTCCGCAGTTCATGCGTGATGTCAGCGATGAAGCTCTGTCGCATCTTCTCAAGGTTCGCACTTTGGCGCGAGGCGTCTTCAAGACGCCCGCTCAGGACATTGAGTTTTTGTCCCAGTTCGCCGATTTCATCGTTGCCTTTCGCGTCGATGCGTGTCGCATAATTGCCGTCCGCCATCGAACTGACCGCCTTATCCATGACAAGGACCGGTTTGATGAAGCGTTTCGACAGGAAATAACCGGCCAACACTGCGATGATGATGCCGACGATCGTACTCATGAAGAGGATGCGAATCCCCATATTGGCGGTCCCTTGGACCATCGAAGCCGAAGCGCTGATCAATATCGCGGCGATGACTTCGTGATTGAGATTATAGACGGGGACACCGACCGTCAAGGTACGGTACCTGAAAACATCGGAGAAGTTCTCGGAGTTCTTTTCGTTGCCGGCCAATACGGAATTGACCACATCCTTGACGCTCTTGGGTAATGTGCCGACATTGTTATGCATGCCCATGCCCATCCCACCGCCCATCGAGCGTGCCCAGATCTTGCCATCCGGAGTGACGATCCAAAGCTGCGCATCGGAAAGGAAACTATCCAGATTGTTGAACTGTTTCAGGACTTCGGTGTTGGTGACCCCGGGTTCGGCAGTCAATGTAGCCAGATCGCGCGCATCGCTCAGAATCTGGTTCTTGACGTTCGCGACGGTCTGGTTGCGGAACATCATCACGAACATACCGCTCAAGATGATCGCGAACAAAAGAATGACACCGACGAAATAGGCGATCAAACGTCGTGTAATGCCTGATTTCATACGGTTTCCTCCTTGGAAATCTCGAATTTATAACCGACGCCCCAGATGGTTTTCAAGGACCACAAGGGATGTTCGACGCTGTCCAGTTTGGTGCGCAGGCGTGTCATATGCGAATCGACCGTCCGGCTGTCGCCGTAATAGTTGTAGCCCCAACATTGGTTCAACAGATTCTCGCGACTAAAAGCCCGTCCCGGATGGGAAGCTAATGTCCATAACAGATCGATTTCTTTCTTGGTGAGGTTGATTTTCGTTTCGTCGACCTTCACGCTGTATTCATCCAGATCGACCATCAGATTGGCGATCCGGAGATGGTTCTTCTCATCCGACGAAGCACGGTCCAGCCGGCGCAGGATCGCTTTGACACGCGCCATGACTTCACCCGGCGAGAAAGGTTTGACGATATAGTCATCGGCTCCGATATCCAATCCCATGATCCGTTCGAAGTCCTCGCCCCGGGCGGTGATCATCAGGATCGGCACATTCGATTCTTTGCGGATCTCGCGGACGACGGTGAAACCGTCCATCTTGGGCATCATGACGTCCAAAAGGATGATGTCGAAGTCTTCCGCAAGCGCAAGCGTCAACGCTTGGCTTCCGTCATGTGCGACCGTCACCTCATATCCTTCTTTTTTAGCGTAGCTTTCCAGTATCTGGACGATCGCTTCGGTATCATCCGCAATCAGCATTCGAGTCATCGTTCCACCTGCTCTTTTGCCTATTGTATCACTGCTTTATGACGAAAGTATGGCGGGATTACGCTTCGATCTTATAAACGACGAAACCGCCGCCTTTTTTCGTCTTATCGTACCATTGGTCGAGATTGACGGAGATCAATTTCCCCGCATCGAAGATATCCAGGTACAGTTCATTGTTCGGAGATAGTTCGTATCCGACGACGGTGACCCAATGCCAGGCATCGAGCTGCTTCTCTTCCCCGTTGTGCAGGTTCAAGAACGCGACAGGCAGATCATTGTTGATGGAACGCACCATAAATTCACGGACTTCCGCGATCGGCCGGCGCAGTTCTTTTTTCTGCGGGACCTCGATAACTTCATATTCATATTTCTTCCCTTTTTCATCCAACAATTTACTTAAGCCCGATGTGAAAATACGGGTGTTACTAACCCCTCCGCCAAAGCGCGGCGTCACGTAATGCCAGATCTCATCCATCACTGCCACTCCTTCTTCCAATGTACGATGCCGCCCGATATCAGGCAAGCCATAGATATAAAGGTTCGAGGCTGCCGTCGGTCCACAACCGGATAAACGCTGCCATTTCGATTTGTAATTCTCCTGATCGCACCCCAGCTGCAATTCGCCATCCGGCTTCAACAGGGTCAAGGCATCAGGATTCTGGATATATTTGATCATGGTTTCCTCCAAAAGATAAGCACTGGATTCATCATCCTTCTTATGGCACAACTTTACCACTCTTTTAACGAAACTTCCCGTGGAAAGCCCATGTCGATTGTATCAATTTCATTATTTTTCACGAAACTTCGACATAAAAAGCACACTTTCGTAACATCTTTTATCTATACTGTGCCTGTACCCCAACCGAGGGACAGGAGAAAATCATGAAAAAACTAGCCTTAATAGTGAGCGTCATCGTTGTCGCTCTGGTGTTGACCTTCGTCAGCAGCAGCGTCTATGCGGCGTTCCAACCGAAACGCGGCATCGAACTCGCGGCGGATGTCCTGGGAAAAACAGTCGATGAGCTGATCACCGAACAAACCACGACCGGCAAAACAATCCATCAGATCGTCGTCGATGCCGGCAAACTCAACGAACTTACCCAAGCCCGCTTGACCCAGATGAAACAGATCTTGGCACAACGCGTCGCTGACAAAGAAATCACCCAAGCCCAAGCCGATGAATGGTATGCGGCGATGAAAACCCGCATGGAAACCAATATCGCCAATGGAACAGCCGGCACAGTACGCGGCGGATTCGGTGGCATGATGGGTGGATATAACGGAGGAACAGCAACCGGTACTTATGGTGGTTGTGGAGCTGGAACAAGACAAGGCTTGAGAAATTCTACCAGATAATCAACGAAGTATAGAAAAGCGGGTTCAATCCCGCTTTCTTACATTCTCAATGAGAAATAGAACTTATCAACGAATTCATGGTCAATTGCATCCATGAGTTCTTCCTTAACCCGGTCGGAGAGTTTCTCCACTAAATAGTTATTGCGCTGCTTTAGGTGTTCAATCATTACTTCTGTCGGTACAGAATTGCCTTTTGAGGAATTGTTGCTTTTTGAGGTAATGACCAAATTCCAGATATCATCGCTATACATAAATGACCAAGGAATAACATGATCAAGTGTCATGTCGTTAGGATCCAATAAGTCCCCTGAATAGAAGTCTTTAACCTGTCCATCTGGATATTCGAGAAGTAGTATTTCTTTAAACTTTGATAAACTACTTCTTCGAATGGTTTCATCCGATAATCCCTTCACCTTTGAGATAATGCGGGGTGCCTGATTATACTTCTCCAATAGTTGTGCCCAACGGTAATTAAGCAATTGAGACAGAATGAAATTGTATTCTTTTATTGAAGCAACCTGATCACCCGAAAGTTTGATAATCATTTTATCCATGTCAAGTTCATATATCGGACATACCTCACCGGCTACATTGGGAAATCTCCAGCACACATCCTGCTTTAATGTGTTGGCTATTTTATTGAGTTCTCTGTTATAGAATGTCTGATCAGATGACAACAGAGGTTTGGCTTTTTCAAACCAATCAGGAATTGCTGATTGGTTCGTTGCTTGATAATGTTGAATGAGCTCCTCAGTAATCTTTTGAATCTTTGGAATATGATTCTTCGGACCTTGAGACAAGCGGAAAAAGAAAGTCTGATTCCAGTAATATTTCAGCACAAGTTCGGCGATATCAACAAACGGAATGACAAGTTCATCGCTTGAGTCATTATTGAACGAACAAATTTCAACGATTGCTCTCCCCCATGCAAGTTTGTATGTATTGTCATTCTGCATACCTTCAATGACCCGGAGCCAGTATTTGATATACTCATTCATTGTCCTTGTTCCCCGGTTCGGTAACACTGATCAAAAAGAGTTTCTTATCAAACCCGCCATTTTTAATTCTCTTCTCAATTTTCCTTAAGTTCAACTCTTCAGTAGTAATTTCGTACTCTTTCATTATTGTTTCCACTATCTCTTCAATATCTGCAAGTTCGCTAATGATATCTTGTTTTGATACTGCACTTTGGAGTTCGATTGATTCTTCAATGAGTTTCTTCCTGAGTTCAAGTAAAAAGGATTTCTGATCCAAAACAATAAGATCAAGAGACTTTCCATCTTTCCTAATAATAGATGGTATATTGTCTCGAATTAGTTTGTTATGAATTTTGACATTTCTGTGTTTTCTCAACTCTATATCGCATATCAGTCTTGTCATTTCAGATTCGAAGTTATTATCAAGTTTGCACTCCCATAACTCTTCCACTAGCCATCCATCAAGTATGAGCTTCTCCTTTACTTTATTATCACGTTCTTTATTTGTCATAATCTTCTTAGTCCAAAAATCAGTATTTGATTTGGGTGTAGTTGCTTTAATACAATTTTCATGCCCGTGCCAAAAACAACCATTTACAAATATTGCTATCTTGTACTTCTTCATTGAAACATCAGGTTTTCCAACAATTTCTTTTGAATGAATTCTGTATCGATATCCTTTCATGAAAAGATATTTTCGCACCTTTATTTCAATTTCAGTATTCTTTGACTTTATTCTCGACATATTTTGTGATCGCTTCTCTACGCTAACTTTATCCATAAATTTGTCACCTTTTCACATGGGTTAAATCATGTATTTTTTGATCACGACTATTCAGCGTGAAACCCCTCACCTTTCACTTTTTCAAGTATTTCAAGTAAAACTCTACATTGAGCCTCAGAAGGTATTTTTCGAGTCATTCTACAAGCAATATCAAGAAAGCTGATTTCACGTTCAGAGATTATTTTTCTTTCTTTACCGAATCTCTCTACCCTTTTCCAAAATTCTTCACCCAAATTTATAACTTCGCTTTGAATAATTATTC
>JBAVGP010000181.1:0-1506 GCA_049684955.1 Erysipelotrichaceae bacterium | reverse complement strand
CATATGAAGTTATTGGTGGCCTTATAGTCAAAGGGGCAGCCACAGGAAAACTTGAAGACTTACCGAAGCACTTTCAATCAATCAAAGAATTAGTCAATCGATCGACACCGATGAAACCGATTCTCATAACTGGCGATAACATTGTTGGAATCGTCGGGAAATGTCCCGTTTGCGAAAAAATAACAAATGCTCCGAATTGTTGCTCAAACAACGAGTGCAGTCAAGCGTTGGAGTGGCCACAATGAACCAACTTAACATGCTCATCACGATCATCGCATCGTTTGGCGGTGGAATCATCCTGATGCTTGCGTTCATTGCCATCGTAATTCGCATTTCTATGTGGGTGAATCGTCGAAAAGGAAATAGGATGCTGATCCACACGATAACATCATATCGTCCCAAACAGAAACCGACCATACCGCCAAAGGAAGGATGGGACGACATCAACGTTCCAATGAGGTAGGAATATGAATATCAGAATGTTGCAGATCGTTGTTGAAACGATGTTCAAGCAAGATATAAATCGGGAAAATGAAACGGTACGTACGTGTCCGTTTTGCAAGGATCCGTTCACCGGTCGACCGAAACAATGTCCAAAATGCAATGCGCGTCTGATCAAGCGCGGCACCAGTGATCAGTTCATCGACGAGGTAAAACAATGATCACCATCCTGTCTCAAAGCGGCATCCGCCTCGTCGAAGTCAATGAAGTTTCGTTGGTTGTAAGACCGGGATCCGATACATGCGCAGTCATGGTATTCCCGGGTCCTAACAAGATTGCGGAGTATCCGACCGAGAAACGCGGCAGAGAAGTATTGGATATGATTTATAAGCTAGTATCCGCCGGGAAGAATACATTCACCATGCCGAAAGGAGATACCAAATGAATTCCCTGTTGGCTTACTATTGGGTAGGTTGGAGTGTTGGAGTGATCAGCGTTTTGCTTTGTGGAAGTATTATCAGGGGTAGACGCAAATGAGACTCAAACACTTACGCGAAGTGCTGAATCTATCTGAAGAACAGATGGCAGCTAATTTGGTGATACCGGTTGAACGATATCGTGAACTCGAAGCATCCCAAGGAGATCAGCATGTGTCCGCGTTCGATGTTGAATGTGATACTGAGTTATTCAAAGAGGATGACATATTCAATACTGAAGCAGTGCTGCGAAGAATGCTCAACACATCGAATGTCGCTGTTCAGATTCAGAATGAAGAAAATCAGAAATTGCGTGATCAAAATGAAAAATTGAAGCGGGCGCTGGTCCGGAATCAACTTACAAAACTTTGGTCACTCGTAGGCGGATTCTACTCTCAATTGAAATTCGGTGAAATTGATTACCGGATCCTTGAATTATCCGGAATCACACGATCTGAAGTGGATCTATTCGCCGCCGCGATTAAAAAAAAATTCAGAGAAGACGACACCGATATGCAACTATGAACCGCCATGACTTGTCACCGAAGCTTGAAGAGTTCCTGATCGAATTAAAGTACCAGGAAAAGGC
>JBAVGP010000180.1:0-3369 GCA_049684955.1 Erysipelotrichaceae bacterium | reverse complement strand
TTTTTCGATCCACTGGGCGATATCCAGGATGATCGTTTCATCGACATCGATATCCTTGGGAGTCTGGGGTCCGACGATGATGAATCCGTCTTCACGCAGCTCCCCGACGCTCGCGCTGATCGCGTTGGGATAAAGGCGCAATGACGTACGGTTGGCGACTTCGCTCTCCACGATGCGTTTGTAGGGCTTGAGTGGACCCGTATACGCTGCGATGGCCGCACTGGCGAACGAATCGCATTCTTCTTTGCATGCGACCTGCAGATAGGTACCCATCCCGACGCTGTCCAGGTGGATCACACGGACGGTCTTCAATTTATCCTTCAGCATCTTCTCGAGCATCACATCGCCGTGATGGTTCAGACATTCATTGTCGGTCAACACAAACGCGATGTTCTTCTTCCCAGGATTTTGTTTGGCATAGGCAAGGATCGCCAATAAAGAGGAATTATTCTTATTGAAGTTGTAGCTGTTTTTCAAGCCTTTGGGGAAACGGATGAACGTATAAAGCAGTACGGCGGTGAACAGAACAAGGAACCCGATCGTGAATCCTATGTTCCCGATACTGTTGATCAAGGTCAAACCGATGAGCGCGAAGATCAACACCGCCAATTGGACGATGTTTTCGCTGAACAACTGCGGAAGCAGCTGCTTCGTATCTGAAAAAGGATCATACAATCCTTTCGAGAAAAAGACGCGGTTGGGTTGATCGTAATGCGCGACCACCAAGGTCTTCGCATGGTCGACATCGCCGATATGGATATTGATGGCTTTCGAGAAACGGACTTTATCCGAGATCCCTTTGACCGCATATCCGTAACCCTCGAAATCTTCCTTCAGCGCAAGCAGAAACGTCGCTTTTTGACGATAGGTGTTGCGCCGTCCGAAGAATACGGCATACTTCGCGAGCGTATCGCGGAATTCATTTTGGCTCATTTTAGCTCCTTGAAGGCGGATTTTCCTCCGACATAAGTTTCAACGACATGGAAGTCGTCGTTCAGAATCGTGATATCGGCATCTCGTCCGATCGCCAGGCTACCCTTGGTATCGTCGATGCCCAGAAATACGGCGGGATTCTTCGTCATACTGTTGATTGCCGTGTCCCACGGCAGTTCGCACGGTCCGACCAGATTCCGAAGAAGGTCGCTCATGCGGTTGGAACTGCCGGCCAGTCTTCCGTCTTCGAGATGGCCGCAGCCTTTTTCGTCGATCGTGACAGTCCGGTCAGGGAAGACATAGACGCCTGGCGTCAAGCCTTTGATACTGACGGCATCGGTGACGGTGATCAGTTTGTCTTTGCCTTTGCGCACACCCAGGATGTTGACCGCATCGAAATGCACATGCACCCCGTCGGCGATCACTTCGGCGTACATGTCGTCAAAACGCATGGCCGCCCCCACGGTGCCGGGTTCGCGGTGATGCAGACCCTTCATCGCATTGTAGGTATGGGTGAAATCATTGACGCCGATCGCACGCGCTTTGCGGCAATCTTCCAATGTGGCCGCGGAATGTCCGATCGCCACTTTGATGCCGTGTTCGATGCAGAAGCGGCTGAGTTTCAGATCTTCGTCGTTCTCGACCGCGATGGCGATCATCTTCAGTTCATCTTTGCATAAGTCCAGAAACGGTTTGAATGTCTCCACATCGGGTTTCTGCAGCCACACGGGATTATGCGCACCGCGGAATTCGACCGAAAGGAAGGGTCCTTCCATATGGATGCCGAGCATATGCGCACCCTCCGGTGCCGTTTGTTTGATGTCGAGATAAGTCTGCATCGAGTTCAGCAACTGCTCGATCGGAGCGGTCGAGGTGGAGAACAGAAACGAGGTCACGCCTTCCGACGGCAAATCCTTGACCCAACGCAATAATCCTTCTTGTGTGATGTCGTTGGCGTTGGCGCCTTGATAGCCATGCGAATGGATATCGATGAAACCCGGGAAAATCATGGCATTCCCGTAATCGGTCGTGTTTTCGACGCTGCCGTAGGGCAGGATGCTCCGGATTTTCTTGTCGTCGATGCGCAGGATCGCCGGCTTGAATGCCTCGTCGATCCAGATTCTTTCACTCTGCAGGTACATAGGACTCCTTTGTTAGGTTAATATCCTTTTTCGTTGTAACGTTTCTGTAATTCGATATTGTAAGCCCGGTTCTCTTCCACGTTGACGCTGCGCAAAACCGAAGGCTGGATGCCTTTATTCAGCAGATTTTCGACGATTTGCGCGTTAAGCGCCCACATGATGTAGGCAGCCGCGATACCGGAAGCAGGTAAAAACGGGCTATCCAATCCTTCGACCTCCAACATCGCATCGCCGTACGGCGCGCAATTGTCGATCACCATGTC
This sequence comes from Erysipelotrichaceae bacterium, assembly GCA_049684955.1. GTDB lineage: Bacteria > Bacillota_I > Bacilli_A > Erysipelotrichales > Erysipelotrichaceae > GWE2-51-13. The sequence continues at coordinate 1,031 of JBAVGP010000180.1, read as the reverse complement.
GGCGGCTTCGAACAGACGAAGTTTCGAACTGTGCATCGACTGGAGTTTGGATGAATAATCCAGCGACGTCAGGGCGATGACGAAGATCCCGCGTTTCTTCGCTTCGATCGCCAAATCGATCACATTGACCGTCTTGCCCGATACGGAACCGATGAACAGGATGTCCCCTTCCTTGAGATGGGACAACTGCAGGATATAGTTCGTGTAACCGGTCATGGCAGCATTGTGATGTTCGTCTTTGACCGGATTCTCACGCGAATTGTCGCTGACCTGGATATCGAACGTGAAGCGGCGCATCAGCACCAATCCGCCCGCCCGGTTATAGATTTCGGAATCGATGATATGGCCGGTATCGAAAAGATAGACGTTATGCCCGGCCGCGATCTGGTCGGCGACCTTGACCGCGGCGGCCTCGATCGCATTCGTCTGTGTGTTCCTGATGTTCAGGAACAGTTGGTCGATCGCTTGGTAATAGGTTTCTTTAATCATCATTTCACCTTCTTTTTCTCCCACTCATCCTTCATCGCTTTGATTTTTTCGGCGCATCCCGGCGTCAGTTTCCCCGTGTCCCCGCTGTAGGTCCAGACATCGACCGTCCTTAGGACGCCTCTCTTACGCGTATATTCCTTGATCGAACGATAAGGGATATATTTCAGGTTCATGACGAAGCCCGTTTCGTTGTAATAGACTGTCCGGTTGACTTGGGCGGCGATGATATTCCCCGCGAACGAACCCGTCAAAGCGATCGCGATCGCGATGGTCGTCTCATTGTTGCGGTCCATGAATCCGAAGAAGACACATAGCAACATCATGCCGACCTGCAGGCCGACCCAGACTTTCGCATCGTTATGACAGACGTATTTCTTACCGCTGTCCGCCTGCGCCGCGAGAAATTTCCGTAAGCGCATATAGGGTACGGAGTTCAGATAAATGAATACGAAGGCCAGCATAATCGAGAATGTAATGATCCACATGGTGAAATCCCTTCTTCTTTCTTGTTTCTATTGTATCATAGGGCGGAAAGTTTCTTG
>JBAVGP010000179.1:0-6143 GCA_049684955.1 Erysipelotrichaceae bacterium | reverse complement strand
TCGCGTAACCACCTCAGATTTTCGATAGCTTTTATCTGCATCGTATTTGCGACAACTTCATGGTCTATATAAAATATTTCTTGCTCTTTTTCATTGGACTCATGGATCATTTGAATTAATCTTTCGTATTCAGCAAGGAACCTCTCATCAATGACAGTAGTTCCCGCCCACAATTCATCAAATTCTTTTATAACCTTAACAGTGAAAGCATGGTCGCTTTTGGTTATGATTTTGACATTCCATTCCACATTACTTTTCAAGGCGCTTTGCGTGATGTTGGAGGATCCGATTATTATTTTATATGTATCCTCATACTCGAAAATGTATGCTTTGGAATGGAAACCTCTATCATGTTGCGCAAGATAGATTTTAGTGTCAATGTTTTTGAATTCCTTCAACTTGCGAAGTGATTTAGTATCGGTGAAATTCAAATAATCCGAAGTGATGATCTTTCCTTTAATATTCTTGTTTTCGAAGTCTGTAAGAGCTCTTAACAGTAGCTGAAGCCCACTGTAATTTATAAAAGCTACGCTAAAAAGGAAACTCTTACAGTTACTTAACGATGAAGTCAGTTCCTCGTACATTGTTCGCGAAAAATCATTAGTGATTAGCTGATGATATGAATTATCTGAGAAAATCAAGTTATCCATAATACATCCCCCTATGTCTACTTTAGTCTATCCGGAAAAAAAGCATGAAACAAGATCTCAGGCTTCTTATTTCATGCTATTTCAATGAATTCATAGAATTGTCCATTATATTGGCACTTAATAAGCTATAAATCAAAAAGCTTCAAACTAATCCACACTTAATTTTGATATTTTCCATGCCGCAATCATTCCGCACCCGATCAAAATAATCAACATCGGCCACAGTAGCCCGAAATCGAACACCTGACTGACAGTCGCTTTGAATCCCCAGGTTGCCGGGAAAATCAATCCGACCATTTGAAGAAACTTCGGCAGCATGCTGGAAGGAAACATGATTCCGCCGACCATGACGGAAGGCAGGAAGAACAGTTGCGAGATCATCGTCAGTTTCGTCGCACTCTTCGCAAATAAACCCAAGACGGTCCCGATCAGAACGCAGGCCAGAATAAAAATCGACTGGGCTGTGAAGAATACGAACAGGTTCGTCGGAACGACCGCCTTATAAATGATCGGGGCAGTCGCTAGGATAATCAGACTCATGATGGATAAATGGATGAAAGCGGAAATGATATTGTTTGCGACCACCGTCCACAACGGAATGCCACCTACTCTGTAGGCTTTTTTGATGTCGGAGGTAAAGACTTCAACCAAAGGAGTCGGCGTTCCCAGGAATGCACCCATAGAGACACCGAAGATCATCATGGATTGGATGAGTGTGTCTTTGGCAGTTGGATTGATCGAAGTGAAGATGCCGCCCATGAATGCGAAGAACACTAAAGGCACGACATAATAGGTCAGCAGTATCCCTTTATTGCGAAGATCAAGTTTCCACTGGATCAGGATTCCGTAGAGAAATGCGCTCATACTTTTCCCTCCTTCGACACATCGATGAAACTTTGTTCCAAGGAAGCGTGCTCGATACGGATATCAAGGATGGTTGAGTTGAGCTCTTTAGCTCTGTCCAACAACTCATACAATGCATCTCCGATGTTATCCGCCATGAAGAGTTGATAACCCTGATCATCTTCAATGTATACACAGTGTGAGAAAACATGGTGATTCAACGGTTTGTCTGTCTTCAATAGGATCTTCTTTTGGCTCTGCACCCGCGAGGTCAATTCGATGGCTGCCCCGATGAATGCAATCTCCCCATCCTTAAGAATGGCGATGCGGTCGCATAACTCTTCGACTTCCGCCATGTCATGGCTGGCCATGATGATGGTCTTCCCTTTTTCCTTCAGTTTGCGAATTTCTTTATGCAGGGCAACTCTGCCTTCCACATCCAATCCTGCCGTCGGTTCATCCAGAAAGATGATGTCTGGATTCCCGATAAGGGCTAACGCCAGATGAAGCCGGCGCTTCTGTCCGGCCGACATCGTCTGGTACTGTTTGTTTTTTATGTCATCAAGTCCGAGCGAATGGGTCATCTCTTGATCGATTTGAGATTTGTTCCACTTTGAAAAGAGTTGGATCGCTTCGAATGATTTGATGTTCGGAGGTAATGTCGCTGATTGAAGCTGGACTCCGATTTTCCCATCAACCGTAATCTGTCCTTTTTCATATTTGCGCAGTCCCTCGATACACTCCAAGGTCGTTGTTTTACCAGCTCCGTTGATACCAAGCAACGCAAAAATTTCTCCTTGATGTACATCAAAAGAGATGCCTTTAATGACGGTGTTGGATCCATAGCTTTTGATTAACGAATCGACTCTGATTGCGGTCATATTTCCCTCTCATTGTCTTTATATTATCAAATACAAAGTACGTCAACAAGGAGCATTTTCAACAATCCATTAAATATAAGGGTATATTTATTAATTTACATAATATGCCCTTATGAAAGCACTTTTCTCTATTTCAGTTCTGAATTAACGAGTACGGTGCAGAAAATTCGCTATGTTCCCCGGCAGTTTATAATCCGATTTTTTCTTTGCATCGGACATCCCATCCACAACCTTCAGTATCCCTTCCTTCAACATTCCTCTAGGCGGTTCGTTGTACGATTTCCCTTCATATTCGAACACCCGGCATAAGGTTTCGGTCCCGCAGATCTCCCCGCAGGATTCGCAGATGTTCTCTTTGACCTCGCCGAGAATGTCAAAACCGTCGACACGGATGGTCGGTGAACTCAGGAAATGATATTGGAAGGCGGATTCGGGGGAATCGATTTTTGTTTTCTTTAGTATGAGTTTGATATTTCTGCTTTGTAAAGTCGGATTCAATTCCTGGATCACTTCTTCAAGCACCTTGTCCGTTCCCATGCATCTCTCGCAGGTAGTCAGGTCGAGATACAGGAAATCAATAACGATCGTTTTCATAGGTCACCTTCGGAGTCATTTTCTCCATGATCTTTTCAGGAATCGTGATACTGAAGCGGCATAAGGTCGAACCTGTAAGCGGTGTTTCCAGGACTTCGACTTCGAGTTCTTCCTCAAAGAGGACTTCATACAGGAACTTACCGAAACCGGCGCTGCAGTAGCACCAATCCGGATCGATCTTCGGATTGTTTGAGAGAAACGAAGATCGGATGAAGGGACAGTGGCAGGCATAATAGCGTTTCACATCGAGATCGCTTGCTTTAAGGAAATTCACGGTGTCGTACGGGATCTTGGCGGTGTACAGTTTGTTTCCGACGCGTGTCGCGGACATGATCTCCGGGTTGTTCTTGACGTAGTCCACGACATCCTGGGTGATGATCTGCTCGAACCAGATGATACCTTGGTCGCAGTGATTCTGTAGGGTTTCGATGCCGCGTTGGTTCAAGCCTTTCAGATACTCATCCAAGGAATCCGAATGATTGAAGATTTCCTTTTCTTTCGCGAAGGATTCTCTTGGGATTTCATGGTTGTTTCCGGCCAGCGCTTTACGCAGATCATTGCGTTCCATGCTTTGGGACAGCGTATCCATGAGGGTCGAGGTATATGCCGGCATGACGCTGATATCGCTTCCCAAGGGCGGTTCTTTGAGCTTATCGAAGACTTGGGATCTTATCTCCGGATCGACCCGCAGTTTGATCCTATCGATGACGCCTTGGCTGTTCAACAGCGATATAAAATAGATGTTGAGGTCATATTGGCGCGTAGCGCCGAAGTAACGCATCAGGTTCAATAGACGAGGCATCGTATTGCGTTCTTCGTTGGTGAGTTTGGTGATATACAAGCGCAGTAAAGGAATTTGGAGTTGATCGAGGGCGACATGATGTTCCCTGATGAAATCCTCCAACTCTTTGACATCGGCTAACAGTTCTGTGATCTCTTGCGGTGTCTTTCCTTTTATGGTGAAATGTTCGATCAAGGCTTGTTTTTCCATCGGCTCACCCCTTGTTTGGTTTGATCGTATCGAGCGTGAATATCAGATTGGACATTTGGTTGAATTCCATGAAGCGCAGTAAAGTCTTGCCTAATTCGGCTTGCAGTTTCTTCGTGTTCCTGATTCCATTTTGCAGCCAGATATTGCGTACTTCAAGGGATTTGTTTTTCTTGACGTTCAGGACTTCGATCCGCCCGATCAACGCTTGATCTTGAAGGATGGGAAGGACATAATAGCCGTATTTACGTTTGACTTCGGGCGTATAGATTTCCCAAGTATAGTCGAAATCGAAAAGGAAGGAAATCAGTTTCCGGTCCCACAACATATTATCCAACGGGGCCAATAATTCGGTGCGTGATGGATAGGATTGAAGGGAGAGGGCTTGTTCCAAGATGGGTAAGTCGGATGTCAGGAAATAGAAAGGTTCGGCTCGTCTTTCGATATGGAAGGTGGAGAGCAGTCCTTCATGGGTCAATTGATGGAAAGCCTGGGTACGTGTCGCAGAATCCAGCTGCATGAAAATAAAGGCATCGGATGGCTTGTTCCAGAGGAAACCGACGGAAGACACACGCCGTAATAGCCGCCACTTGATGAATTCCAGCTCGGTTTCAAAGGGATCCGGAGAAGCAAGGACGGAAAGCGGGATGTATTTCTCGCTGAGGTCATAATATTTCATCGTGTTCTTGCGGTGATGGATGATGAGGTCGCCGTCGAAATACATCGTTTCCAAGGTCGCACGGCCGAGATTCGTGCTAGCCCAGTGCCAGTCCACTTTTTCGGTTTTCTCCAGATCACGCGAGCAGACCGGACCCAAGGCAGCGATGATGTCATGGATTTCGTTACGTAAGGTATCCACTTTTTCTTTACTGCGTCCGTTCACTTTACGCTCCTCACGGATGCGGTAGAAATACGGCCAATCTTCCAGTGGAAAAATCGACATGACTTTGTCGTAGTAATCGACCAATTTCCGGTCTTGATATAACAATTCATCCAAATACGCTTTTTTGAATCCTTTGACTCTGGACTGCAGGACCAGTTCGGCATTCTTGCCGCAAACATCAATGGGGTCGTACTGAATACACCCGGCTTGGCGGATATAGTCATAGACCCCTTCCTTCTGACTGAATATCTTCTTTCCCAGCAATCCTTGTTTCAGCAACATGAATTTTCGGGCTTGTTCTTTAGTGATCGTTCTCTGTGGCATCCTTTTCAGCTTTCCCGGTTTTGAGATACGGAAAGAATTTCGTATCTTCCATGGTCATATGATACACGAAAACCTCGCGTACCACATAGTCCACAATCGAGAAATAGTCGCTCGATCCGTTCAAAAGCCGGTATTGAAGTTCCGTCAGGTCATTATGGATGCGGACATGCTCGTTGATATGATGACTGATCAACGGGAATGCGGTATCTAGAAAAAGTGTCTCTTCATTGATCATATGCTGCTTATAATCGCTGACAAATTGATCGATCATGATTTTTTGCTCAAGACTGCCCGGCATCGGGTTCAGCATCCCGAACAAACCGTTGATTTTCTTTAACAGGTAGCGATGTTCGTCGTCCAGCTTCTTGTTACCCGATTCAAGGATTTTGACCCAAGGGATCTCACCCTGACGCCAGACGAGATTCACGAAGGACTCCCAGTCGGTGACACGGTTTCTTCCATCCCGTTTCGCTTTCGATAAGCAGAAATCGGTACGCCGGAACCATTTCTCGAACGACTCCCCTTTGCGCGACTGGGCGACGCCAAAACTGGCCGTCACATGTCCGGTCAGTGAGAATTGCGTCTCCGCGATCGTTTTCCGCAGCCGTTCAGCGATCTGGATGGCGGTCGGACTATCGGTGTTGCGGGCGAAAATCAAAAACTCGTCGCCGCCCCAACGGAACACGACATCGATTTTACGCATCGACTCTTTCAGGATCGCGCTGAATTCGCGCAGGACATCGTCGCCGGCTTGATGACCATAGGTATCGTTGACATTCTTCAGCAGATCCAAATCGACCATGATCAGTGAATGAACCGCATCTTCGTTGATATCCTTTGTCAATACATCCTCGACCATGCGTTCCAGACTGGCACGATTGGGCAGTCCGGTCAGCGTATCGGTCTCGTGCAACGATTCCAACTTCATCAATTTATTTTTTTGCGCCCGGATATCCGTGAAACTCTCAAGTAAATATTTG
>JBAVGP010000178.1:0-8166 GCA_049684955.1 Erysipelotrichaceae bacterium | reverse complement strand
CGTCTTTCAAGGCCAACGGAAGTCCGTAACTGTATTGGAAGAAGACCACGAAGACCAGGACGATCGCCAGACTGAAACCCAACAACGCTTTGTTGGCGAACAAATCACGCACGATGAACTTTTTTTTCGTTTCATGTTTGGCATCATAGGCTTCGCGGATATAGTGCTCGTTCAAGAACACCGCGATCCCCAAGGTGATCCCGTCGATCAAGAAAAGCAACGGCAGACTGTTCTTGTAGAGGAAAGCCGCCAACAAAGGTCCGACGGAGAATCCAAGATTCAACCCGAAATACTTCATCGCGGAAGCATCACGCTGATATTCAGCCGGGACGATGTCCATCAGCAAGGCGTTGAGCGCCGGATCGATGGCGGCTTGGGCGATCGAGTTGATGCTCAGCAAGCCCAATACGATCAACGGGCGATTCGCGAACACCGCCATCAGGATATAGGTGGACGTGGCGAGATAACCGCCGATGCGGATGACGGTCTTGCGGCTGAAACGATCGCTGGCCACCCCGCCCAGCGCGACGCCGCCCATCTGCAGGATCGTCTTGGCGGATAGGATGATGGCGGTCAGTTCGAGCGAGAAACCGAGTTTCGCGGAAAGGATCAACGTTAAAAAGGGAGCGGTGACGTTCCCGAAATTATTGATGACGGTCGCCAGGGTCGCGATGAACACTTCCCTTGGCAGATTCAGATACCGACGAAACATACAGCCTCCCCCTATAACAGATTCTTGTTTATTTTCTCATAGATGAGCGGCAGATCACTCATCGTCACGATGCCCAATGGCTTTTGGTCGCGCGAGCCGTCCTGGGTCAGGATCACGGCGTTCAGTTTCTTTCCCAACGCCAGATTTCGCTCGAATTCCGCGACGACATCGACGACGGAAGTCTCGGGACTCATGAAACGTACTTCCCGGCTTTTATCATCGCTGGCGACGACTTCTTCGACGGTCACTTTCGGAAAGGATTGCTGGACATCGGAGATATGGCTCGCCAGATAGTAGGTGATCACGTCGGTCGTCAGTAAGCCGATGAATTTATGTTGGCGGTCATAAGTGGGAATCTTGGAGAAATGGTCCTGCATCATCCGCCGCATGACATCGCCCAACAGTTCGTCCTGATAGCACAGTTTCACTTCGCGCGTAAAGAACTCCTTCACTTGCGTAGGTTTCGTCAGCAAGCCGGCGATCTGTTCGATCTCCAGCACAAGTTTCAGATGCGGTTCGGCGACGACTTCCCCGTCGATGCGTTCATGGACGATCGCATTGCGCAGATCCCCGAATTCTTCCAATAAACGAGTGTATCTGGCATAGGTGCGGTCCATCTTGCTCATGTGGTGGGTCATCTCGTTGTAGCTGATATAGCGGTCGGAGCGGATACGCCGCGTCATTTCGCTTTCGATCAGAGAAAACGCCGCCAGGAAACGTTCGGAATTGCTATGGTTTTCAGTCATGATGAACTTCCCCTTTCCATGTCACATTGCGCAGTTCATTGAGCGCCGCCAGATGTTTGAGGATACGCTTAACAATATCCATCAATTGACTGTCGGTTGAGTAATCCGCCGGGGCGATGAAGTCGACCCTGCCGTGCTGGGCCAGGATTTCCGCTGCCATCCGGCTGGTTTCCGTATAGACGGCGATCGAATGACCCCCGCTGGTCTTCACCAGTTTCATGCTCGGGACATCGGTCAGCCCATCGCCGAAATAGACCATGTTGTTGAGCGGGACGGGCCGGGCCTCTTCGGACATATAGCTGTTCAGATCGACATCGTTGTTGATATCGAGGATGCCTTTGTTGACGCGGAAGATGAACTGCATTTTATTGGTATAGTTGATCGTGAGTTTTGGCCAGATCGCCTCGCCGTTTTCGTCATAAAGGAATTCGCAGGCATAGATCCGTTTGAATTCGTCCGCGATCGGCGTCGCGTCGATGATTTCCTTCAGTCCGGAAGATACGATGTAATGTTGGACTTCGATCCCCATCGTGCGGCCGATTTCATTCACAGCCGAAAACCACTCCGTGACCCCCGGATAAAAGGTCACCTGCGGGCCGAACGACGCCAGCATTTCACGGGTCAGTTTCAATCCCTTTTGCTTCGCCTGTTTGACCATGACATAAAGATAGGACAAGATGCGATCCATCGCTTCATCTTCCGCCGTCTTGGTCACCAAGGTCCAGAATTCGTTCGCTTCAATGATGCCGAGCGCTTCGATGAAGCCATATTCCTGCATATCGCGCGGGGTCAGGGTCTTGTCGAAATCATAGAGAAATGCTACGTTCATGAAATCACCTTTTTCTTTCTTTCATTGTAAAGCAGGTATAGTCCAAAGGCAATGAATTGCGTATACTGGTAGCAGAGGGCTGATTATGGAAAAGAAAACGGAAGTCGCGATCGGCATCCTGTGCGATGATGCGGGAAGATTGCTGGTCGGCCGCAGGATGCGTCCGCCGCAAGCGGGGAAATGGGAAATGCCGGGCGGCAAAGTCGAACTTGGTGAAACGGTTTTGAATGCGCTGCGCCGGGAATTCTTTGAGGAGGGCGGGGTCGTGCTGGACGCGATCGCGCATTGGACGCAGATCGAAGACGATGCTTTCATTCTCTACCTGTTCAAAGTCCATACCCGCGATGAATTCATACCGACGATCTATGAAGAATATCGCTTCGTTACCATGGAAGAACTGGTTGATCTCGATTGGATCGAATCGAATCGGTCCTTCGTCACGGATCTGCGTGATATACTGAAAACACATCCGGTTGTCGAGGAAATATCCTACCTTCCGCAAAGTCCGGATGACCTTGAAAGATGTCTGGATGCGTTCGCACTTTCCTTGAAATCACGCGACCGCTTCACCCGTGTTTCATGTATCATAGAAGAAGATGCTCTGCTTTTTCCCGATGATGATCAACTAAATGAAAAAGTCGACCGGATGTATCACCAAGGCCTTACATTCTACGCTCCGATAAAGCGTCCGCGCGTTTTGCCTGTCTATGTCCTGCCGAAAGAAAGAGGCTAACCATGCAAGATTATCTCCCCTATATTTTCCTGTTCGCGGTATTGTGCGTCGTTCTCTACCTCTATTTGAAACGCCCCCACGAGCGCCGTGCAGATGCGGAAGAAATCCGCCCCGCCAATCACCAAACCCAAGATCCCCATGCCTGGACGCTACGTGTCATCAAGACCGGCGGACATAATACGGACGGATCGTCGCGTCCGCTGCTGATCGAAGCATTGAGCCTGCAAGACACGGTCTTCCTGCAATATTCACTTGAAGAGAAAAGTTACGAAGTCCAGAACCGCCGTCATCAGACCTTGGGATATCTTCCACACAACAGCACCGACCGGGTCCGCATGTATCAAGCCGCGGGGCGTATCGGAAACATCGCGATCAAGCAAAAAGGCGGTTCGGTCGAGCATCCCGAATTGGTTCTTGAGATCGAAGTGAAACCATGATGTATCATGTACCACGTGAAGTATCCGTCGTCTTTCATCTGGATGAAATCGACAAGACCGGAATGACATTGAAAAACATGACGAATCTGCTGCACGACGAAAGCATCGAAGTCGCTCGTTTAGCCTTGGTCGTCAACGGGGAAGCGATTTCCGTCCTGATCCGCAACAGTAAGTTCATCAACGAAATCACTCTTCTGCTTAAACAGAAAGCGGAAATCTATGCCTGCCGCAACGCCATGAAATCAAACGGGATCAGTGAAACCGATTTGATCAGCGGGGTAGTTTCGGTCCCTTCGGGGGTCGGACAACTGGCAATTCTTCAAACCGCCCAGTTCGCCTATATCCGACCCTGAGAACAATTTCCATAAAAACAGAACCACACCGATACGATGTGGTTCTTTTCTGTTTAGTTGTCGTTGACCGGTGAATCGGGATAGAGTTCTTTGCCTGCCACTTCATCGACGATCAGTGTCGCGTCGCGGTGCAGCAGGATGAAGGATGCCGGAAAGAAGGTCGAAACCGTGACAGACTGCACCAAGCGGCGGACTACCGAGGATTTCGAAGGCCCGGTGGCCACGACCACGAGTTTGCGCGCATTGAGGAAATCCGTCAGTCCCAAGGTGATGATGCGTGAAGGGATCTCGGTCTGGTCGCTGAAATCCTTCAAAAGGCTTAAGCGGGTGTTCTCGCCCAATCCGTTCACATGGACGCGCGGGGATAGCCCTTCGGCCGGTTCGTTATACGCCAGGTGACCGTTGAGGCCGATGCCGGTGACGATCAGATCCAATCCTCCGGTCTCATCGAGAAACCGGTTGACCGCGGCGCAGGCATCATCGGGATCCGCGGCTCCGTCGATCAGATGAATCTGGTCGGCACGGATATTGCAGGGTTTGAAAAAACGTTCGTGCAGGCTGTTGGCGACGCTGTCGGGATGATCCTTGGCGAGACCGAGATATTCGTCCACTCCCATGAAATGGGCGTGCGTGAAATCGACATGCTTGGCTTGATAAGCGAGCACCAATTGTTCAAACATACCGACCGGGGTGGGGCCGGAAGGCAGGGCGATCAGCGAAGCGGGTTTCAGCGCAAGTTGTTCCTCGATGATTTGCGCGGCTTTGACGCTGGTCAGGAAATAATCCTTGGATACGATAAGTTTCATACGAACACCTTCCTTGTAACCCCATTATAGTGATGAATCGGAGAAAAGAAAAGATGTGTACCTGATTGCGGTGTAAAGATATGGTTAAGTTATAAAAACGATGACATTTCTGTCATCGTTGGTCAGCTTTGAATACGACTCCGGCTTCTTTTCTGCTTATTTCCATGATGTCGGCAAGAATCAGCGAATGCCGGGTCAGACTTTCCAAAAGCTCTTTATCGCGACTCTTCAGCAACTCAGCGAATGCGACCGCTTCATAGAACATCGTTTCTTCGACTTGCGTCACACCCAGTTCTTCCTTGCCCTGCGGGGATACCAAGGTGACGTTGGAGACGCGGCTGGGAGCACCGTCGATCTGAAGATAGCCTTGTTCCCCTTCGAAGGTCACACCGTTAGGACCGTAACAGTCTTTCGAAAGACTGCACACGACTTTCGTTTCGGGATAATCCAATAGCAGAAGGCCGGAAAGGTCGATGCCGTTTGCATGCCGGTTGGCATGATAGGTGCTGGAAAGCGGTTTACCCAGGATCGACACGACCAGCGACAGCGGGTAGATCCCGATATCGTAGAGCGCGCCGCCGGAGTGGGCCGGGTCGAACACATTGGTGACATTCCCTTGCTTCAAGGCCGGATAACGGCTGGAGAATTGGCTCATATCCGCACGTACCAGACGTAATTCGCCGATACGGTGAAGATTGTCTTTGATGATCTGCAGATTGGGGACATGGCGTAAGGTGAGGGCTTCCACGGCGATCCTGCCAGTAGTTTGCATCGTCGCTACCAGATCTTCCATCTCGCGCAAGGTCGAAACCAGCGGTTTCTCGCCAATCGCATCCTTCCCTGCCAGCAATACCTGTTTGGCCTGGGGATAATGCATATCGTTGGGGGATGCGATATAGACGACATCGATCTTCTTATCCATCAGCATCTCTTCCATGTCGGTATATACTTTGGGGATTTGGTTCGCATCGGCGAAAGGCTGCCCCTTTTCAAGCGTCCGGGAATAGACCGCGATCAATTCATACGCTTCGCTCATGTTTGCCGCTTTGATGAAAGCGGCGGTGATCCATCCGGTGCCGATGACGGCAAGTCCTAATTTTTTCATACGAACCTCCTACAGTTTGTTTTCCTGGATCACGGCCGACAAACGCGGTATGACCTGTTTCTTGCGTGATACGATGTCTTCATAGATGTGCAGATTGATATTGTCGATGCCGGGATAAGCGTCCTCGGCGATCCACTTCTCCTTGCCTGCGTAAAGCATGGCGGAACCGTTTTGCTGGAGGGAAGTGAAGAGGATCAGCAATAAGTCGAGTTTCTTGCGCTCGGCATACTCGTTCATCGCCTTGACCAGTTCTTCCTTCAACGGATCGAGCTGTTCGATATCATAGAGGCTCATCTGTCCGACCATCAGCTTGGTATTGTTGATGTTGAATTCCTTGATGTCGTGCTCGATGATCTGTTCCATCGACTTGTCCGCCATCGCGGCACCGAAGGTGAAGATTTCCTTGGCAAGGTCGGCGATGTTGAGATTGGCGACCTGCGCCAGATGCTGGGCGGTGTAGAAATCGGTCGGCGTGGTGGTAGGTGATTTGAAGTTGAGCGTATCCGAAACGATGGCTGAACATAAGAGTCCGGCGATCGCTTTCTCAGGGATCATGCGCGCTTCCTCATACAGGCTCGCGACGATCGTCGCCGTGCTGCCGACCAATTGATTACGGAATGAAATCGGCTTGTTGGTCTGGATATCCCCGATGCGGTGATGATCGATGATCTCGATCAGATCGGCTTCCAGGATCCCTTCGACCGCTTGCGACACTTCGTTATGGTCGACCAATACGATGCGTTTCCGCTTTGCGTTAAGTAAGTGGAATCGTGAGATGAGACCCAAGACCCGGTTCTTGTCATCGACGACCGGATAGGTCCTAAAGCGTGTCTTGATAATCTTGTTGGAGACATCGTCGACATACTCCGATTTATTGAAGGTGATGAGGTTCTTCGTCATGATGAGTTTCACCGGCGTGGAGTAATAGATATATCTGGATGTATTCAGGGTTCCGTGGCCTGATTTGATGATGACGCAACCTTTGGCTTTCGCATGGTCGATGACTTCCTGCGGGATTTCTTCGCACCAAACAGTGACCAGACACGCGGCATTCTTTTCAATCGCCTGGATCATCGCTTCGGTGTCATTGCCGACGATGACGGTACGGTCGCTTAGTTCATATCGATCCAGTTTGTTTTCGGCGACGGCGACGATCGAAACTTTTCCGTTCAGCCGCGTTATTTCAGGTTTATAGATGAGTTCTCCTTTGATCGTCTTGACGATATATTCCACCGGTGTCATCTGCAAAAGCTCGATGGATTTCGCGGTATCGCCCATGGCGACCGAAGACAGGTTCGAATTGGTGACCATCCCGATCAGATGCGCTTCCTCGTCGGTGACAAGCAACGCCTGCCGCCCGGTCGCGTTCATCAGCTGCCAGGCTTCATAGATCGTGGTATCCGGCAAGATCGTCACCGGGGTATCGATTTCGATCTCCTTCAGCATCATCCTGGCATCATCAAGGATCTGCGGTTCATCCACTTTGAATTTATTCAGGATGTATGTGGTTTCCCGGTTCAGTTCCCCGAGCCGGCAAGCGACCGCGTCGGCGCCCTGGATCTGTTTCAAGCGTGCGTAAGCGATGGCTGAACAGACAGAATCGGTATCCGGGTGTTTGTGTCCCGTCACATAGATTCGATTGATTTCTTTCGGAATGAGGGTCATGACTTGTTCTCCTTTGGTCCGTATCTTTATTGTACCTTATTTTGGGTCTTTTTGGCATCCGCACTTGACCGATTTCTTGTACATCGTTTATGAAATTACCGAATCTTCTCACTAAGTATCGCAATTTTCGTAAATTTTCCATATAATGAGTGTACATATCCAGGTATCGAGGGGGGAATATGGAACTACATTTCGACGACTGTACGCTTGTGCCTCTGTATACGGTCAAAGTGCCTACCTTGTTGGAATTCAACAAATCGAACCGTTTTCACATCGAACGGAATTTCCCGACGAAGCAGACGGATTTTTATACATTGGAAGCGCATCAGCGCCATGTATTGGAATCGTTGCTGAATTTCGAACGGGGCGATGCTTATAATTTCGCGGTCATCGGAAGAGGCCGGAAAATGATCGCCAAGACTTCCCTTTACCGTGTCTTGCATGATAATTATTCCAGCGCCAACATTTCGCTGCTGGTCGATTATCGCCATCAGCATATGGGTTACGGAGATAAAATATTGAAGCGCATGCTGAAGTTCGCGTTCGAGGAATTGAAGCTGCACCGGGTGGTCGCCGAGGTCATGCCGACCAATTTCCCGATCATCGCCTTGCTGAAGAAGAACGGCTTCGTCCAGGAAGGGATCATCCGCCAAAGCATCAACGTATTCGGCCAATGGGAAGACCATGCGATCTTCGGATTAGTGAATAATAATCATAACTACCGGCTTAGCCGGTAGTTTGATGTCGCCCTATAAGGGCTTGTTGCTGCCGTCCCTCACG
>JBAVGP010000177.1:0-2854 GCA_049684955.1 Erysipelotrichaceae bacterium | reverse complement strand
TCCGTAAGACGCATGTCGTCGAAGGGGAATTCGGGGGTATCACCCAGCATATCGGGGCCTACCAAGTCACTTTGAGCGGCAAGAAAGTCACCTTCCTGGATACACCGGGACACGAAGCGTTCACCGCCATGCGCGCCCGCGGTGCCAAAGTAACGGATATCGCAATCATCGTGGTCGCCGCCGACGACGGTGTCATGCCGCAGACCAAAGAAGCCGTCGACCATGCCAAAGCGGCCGGCGTGCCGATCATCGTCGCCGTCAACAAGATCGATAAACCCGGCATCAATATGGAAAAGATCCTCAACGGGATGGCCGATCTCGGCCTGACCCCGGAAGAATGGGGCGGCGACACGATTTTCGTCAAATGCTCCGCCAAGACAGGCGTCGGTGTCCATGAATTATTGGAGACCATCCTGGTCTTATCCGAAGTCAAAGGTTTCAAAGCCAATCCGAAGCGGATGGCGACCGGAACCGTCATCGAAGCGCGCCTTGATAAAGGACGCGGTCCGGTCACCACATTATTAGTCCAAAACGGAACCCTCAGTACGGGCGACATCATCGTCGTCGGAGCCTGCTTCGGCAAAGTCCGCCGCATGTCTGACGACAGGGGACGCGAAATCAAAAAAGCCGATCCTTCCATGCCGGTCGAAATCATCGGGCTCAACGACGTGCCGGTCGCCGGAGACATCTTCAAAGTCTTCGACAACGAACGCAAAGCCAGGGATATCGCCGAGAACAGAAGCCAAGTGAAGATCGAAGCCGAACGCAAGACCTCTTCCGCCTTAAGTCTGGATGATTTGTCCAAACAGATCGAAGAAGGCGTCGTACAGGAAATCCCGGTCGTCCTCAAAGCGGACGTTTCAGGTTCCGCCGAAGCCGTCCGTCAATCGCTCGAGAAAATCGATGTCCACAACATCAAAGTCAACGTCATCCGCGCCACCGCGGGAGCCATATCGGAATCCGATGTCATGTTGGCATCGGCATCCAAAGCCATCATCATCGGATTCAACGTAAGACCGGATGCGGTCGTACGTAAGAAAGCCGAAGAAGAAGGCGTCGAAATCCGCCTCTACAACATCATCTACAAGGCCGTTGAAGAAATGGAACTGGCCATGAAGGGGATGTTGGCACCGGTCTACAAAGAAGTCGTCTTGGGTCAGGCCAGCGTGCGCCAAACCTTCAAAGTCACCAAGATCGGCACCATCGCCGGTTGCATGGTCACCGAAGGCAAGATCGTCCGCAACTGTAAAGTCCGTCTGATCCGTGAAGGCGTCGTCGTCTACGAAGGACAATTGAACTCCCTCAAACGTTTCACCAACGATGCGAAAGACGTCGCCGCGGGATATGAATGCGGATTGACGATCGAAAACTATAACGACCTCAAGGAAAATGATATAATCGAAGCATACGAAGACCAAGAAGTAAAACAAGTCTAGTAAGAAAGGGGGAATTCCCATGGGCGTCAGACAAGAACGTTTATCCGGCATCATCTTGAAGGAAATCTCCGAGATGATCCAATTCGAAGTAAAGGATCCGAGCATCGGGTTCGTTACCGTAACGGATGTCGAGCTATCCAATGACAATTCCTACTGTAAGGTATATGTCACATTCTTGGACAAATCCAAGGATCCCGTCAAACAGCTTGAGGCGTTGAATCATACGAAAGGCTTCATGCGTTCCATCCTCGGAAAGAAACTGGATA
This sequence comes from Erysipelotrichaceae bacterium, assembly GCA_049684955.1. Taxonomy (GTDB): domain Bacteria; phylum Bacillota_I; class Bacilli_A; order Erysipelotrichales; family Erysipelotrichaceae; genus GWE2-51-13. The sequence continues at coordinate 1,152 of JBAVGP010000177.1, read as the reverse complement.
TCAAAAAGATACCGGAAATCACTTTCCTGATGGATACATCCTTCGACAAAGGACAGCGGATCGATTCGATCCTCAGCGGAGTCAAAAAAGATTGAATGAAAGCCGTGATCGCAAGACCACGGCTTCTTTTTTATAGGTACCTGATTTCGATCGCATCGATATGCCCGATCACATCGGCATAATCGAACAGTGCATCGTCGTTTGCTGAACACCGCAGCGCGCCGCATACGTTGGCCATACGCAGGCATTCCTCAAGGGCGAGGCTTCGGGACAGTCCGGCGAGAAAACCCGCCAGCATCGCGTCGCCGGCTCCCACCGTGGAGACCACGTCGATTGGTAACGCGGAGGCATGATATGCGGTGTCATGCGTCACCAACAGGCTGCCATTTTCGCCCAATGAGACCAGGATCATCCCGATATCGTAGGTTTCGATCAGCATATGACAATATTCGGTAATTTCTTCGTTTGTATGCAAGTTCTGGTGGAAAGCCACGTTCAGCTCGTCCAGATTCGGTTTGATCAGAAAGGGATGGGCTTTGACGCCCTCGACCAACGCATCGCCGTCCGCATCCAGCATGAATTCACTGAGTTGCATGTGTTCCTGCATGATCTTCCGATACGTATCGTCCGGCAGTCCGGCCGGCAGACTTCCGCTCAATACCGTGTAATCGCTGCGCATCGCCCAGGTTTTCAACCTTTCGCTGAACGTGCGCATGTCACTTGCTTTCACGTTGAACCCGGCTTCGTTGAGGTCGGTGGTCTGCTTTTTCTGCCTGTCGATGAGTTTCGTATTGGTGCGCGTCAGGGCAGGAATCTCCTGGAATTCCTTGTGGAATTCCAACGATTTCATCAGGTCGCTTGTTGCATCTTTATTCTTTTTCCCGATCAGTCCGACGGCGATCGTTTCGACGCCGAGGGCATGCAGGACGATGGAAACGTTAAGGCCTTTCCCGCCCATTTTCTCGCTGGACGAAAGGATGCGGTTGACACCGCCTAAATGCAGATTTTCAAGCGTAAGCGTACGGTCGATCGCGGGATTCAAAGTTACGGTTGTGATCATGGAGTCTCCTTTGAGTTGAAGCGCTGCTTATAAGAGCAGCTTCGGCATAACGCTTCAGATGGTTTACGGTCGTTCATGCCCTGCAAAAAGGC
>JBAVGP010000176.1:0-3132 GCA_049684955.1 Erysipelotrichaceae bacterium | reverse complement strand
GGTTGGCGGTGATGGCTTTACGGCGTTTCTGGTCGATCACCAAAACGACCGTTTCGCCGACGCTCAAAATGCCTTCGTTGAGTTGGATCGCATGCAGCGCTTGTTTGTGCGGTGCTTTGCGGACATCGGAAACACTCGCGCTTCCGCCGGTGAAGGATAGGGTCCCGGTATCCGCGACTTGGCCACCGCTTTCCGCGTAGAACGGCGTACGGTCGAAAATCGCTTCGCCCGTGCCTTCCAGGGATTCGACCCGGACGCCTTTATTGAAGAGTCCGATCACTTTGGCTTCAGTTACGAACGTACCATATCCGATGAATTCGGAAGGTTCTTCGAAATCCATCAAGTCTTTGGATTGCGACGCCATCGATTCGACGTCTTCGCGGGCATTCCTTGCCCGTTCACGCTGTTCCTGCATGCAATTATTAAAACCGGCCATATCGATCGTATAGCCTTTTTCTTCGGCGACTTCCTTGGTCAATTCGACCGGGAAACCGAAGGTATCGTAGAGTTTGAAGACCGATTCGCCGTCCAGCATCTTCGTCTGTGACGTTTCGATCAGATGCATCAGCAGGTTTTCCCCGCCGGTCAAGGTCTGGTGGAAGCGTTTCTCCTCGGATTGGACCAAACGTTCGATCAGCGGCACTTTCGCCTGGATATATGGATAGAACGAAGTCATATTGTCGGCGACAATCTGCACCAGCTTATACATGAATGCTTCCTTAATCCCCAGTTTGATGCCGTAACGGACCGCTCTGCGCAGAATCCGACGTAAGACATAACCACGTCCTTCGTTGGAAAACAACGCTCCGTCGGCTAAGGCGAAGGTCACGGTGCGGATATGGTCGGCGATGACGCGGTAGGCCATCTTGTATTCGCCTTCATAGGGATATTTCGATAAGCTTTCGCAGACATGGATCACCGGCAAAAACAGATCGGTGTCATAGTTCGTATCGCCGCCCTGCACGACGCAGACGAGGCGTTCGAAGCCCATCCCGGTATCGATGTTCTTCTGTGGCAATTCCTTATACTCGCTGCGCGGGATGCCTTCCTTGCCGTCATATTGACTGAAGACGACGTTCCATATTTCGATGTAACGGTCATTCTCTTTTTCGTTGAAGAACAGCGCTTCCCCTTCATGGGTCGGATCATATTTCTCGCCGCGGTCATAGTAAAGTTCGCTGTTGGGTCCGCAGGGTCCTTCCCCGATCTGCCAATAGTTCTCTTCGGATTTCAGGATATGTTTGGGATCGAGATGGATGATGTCGGTCCAGATGCGGTATGCTTCGTCGTCCAACGGATGGACGGTGATGTACATGCGTTCCTTTTCCATCCCGATATATTCTTCGGAGGTTAAAAATTCCCACGCGAACTTGATCGCGTCTTCCTTGAAATAATCGCCGATCGAAAAGTTTCCCAACATTTCGAAGAAAGTATGGTGGCGCGCCGTTTTGCCGACGTTTTCGATATCGTTTGTCCGTATGGATTTCTGGGCGTTGACGATACGATTGCTGGCAGGCTTCACGGAACCGTCGAAATACTTCTTGAGGGCGGCGACCCCCGAGTTGATCCACAGTAACGTCGGATCGTTGATCGGCACCAAGGATGCCCCCGGTTCGACCATGTGGCCTTTGGATGCGAAATAATCGAGGAATAATTGTCGGATTTCCCAACTGTTGCGATACTTCATGTTCGTTTCTCCTTTGTTCCAATAAAAAAACGCTCCCGTACAGGAACGTTTGATACGCGGTACCATCCTGTTTCACTTTCGTGCAACTCATGACCTTAACGCGGTAAACGGGATTTTGGGTCCTCTGCGAAGCGGCTTCGACGATGGTTTGGCGGGAATTCGCACCGATTCTTCCCTCTCTTTTGCACACACCTTCGTCTACTCTTCTTCGCTGCGATTTATGCTCGGATTATAGCATAATGGTTTGATTTTGCCAACCCTTTCGGAAGATGGTTATTGGATCGGCTGTTTCAGAAGTTTCTCGATATCATTTTTCAAATCTTGAGGTTTCACCGTCGGCGCATAACGTTTGACGACTTTCCCTTGTCTGTCGATGAGGAACTTCGTGAAGTTCCATGAAATCTTCGAACCAAGCAAGGCTCCCTTCTGACTCTTCAGATATTTATAGATGGGATCGGCATTGTCGCCATTGACATCGATCTTGTCGAACATCGTGAACGAAACGCCGTAATTCATCTGGCAGAATGCCAGAATTTCATCGTTGGCACCGGGATCCTGCTGGCCGAACTGGTTGCTGGGGAAGCCCAGGATTTCCAGTCCTTGGTCTTTGTATTCCTCATATAGTTTCTCCAAGCCTTCGAATTGCGGCGTGAATCCGCACTTGCTGGCGGTGTTGACCACCAATAGGACTTTACCTCTGTAGGTTTCGAACTGCACTTCTTTTCCGTTGATCTTTTTTGCTGAGAATGAATAGAAATCCATCGTTTTTCTCCTTGGTCGCTTGACCGTTTTGTTTCTTTGATTAATATTATTCTACGCTTTTAGTCGTTGCGATGACAGGATAACGCTATATAAAGGTTAGTTGTATGAAAAAGACATCCGTTTTTTGGATGTCTTAAGTGAGTCAGCGGATATCGGCGCCGATCTTGAGTTCGACTTCGTGCAGTTTCTTGCTTGCGTAGACGCTCGCTTTCTTCTGCCCGTCCAGCAGGACTTCATTGATGACACCGGACTTGATGATGTCGCGATAGCGTGATTGAAGCATTTCCAGTAATTTTACGACTTCATTCGCGACCGCTTTCTTCAGATTGCCATAGCCCTGTCCTTCGAACTGTTTCACCAATTCGGGAATCGAGGTACCTCCTAAACAGGAAAGGATGGTCAGGAGATTGCTGACGCCGGGTTGGTTCTCGGGATCATAGTTGATCATGCCGACTAAATCGGTTACTGCTGACATGATCTTTTTTGAAGCAGCTTTGGGATCGTCCAGCAGATAGATGCAGCCTTTGTTGGATTCGTCGGATTTCGACATCTTCTTGGTCGGTTCGCTCAGGCTCATGATGCGTGCGCCTACTTTGGGGATCAAGGGTTCGGGGACTCTGAAAGTCGGTCCGTATTTATTGTTGAAACGTTCCGCGATATCGCGGGTCAGTTCGACGTGTTGT
>JBAVGP010000175.1:0-6606 GCA_049684955.1 Erysipelotrichaceae bacterium | reverse complement strand
GATAGAGGTTGTGCGGGTGCAGGATTCAAGATGATCGGAATTCGTTTCGCATGACATTGGTCAATCAGATATTCGACCGCGTCCATATTGACTTCCAATTGCGATACGACTAATCCAAGATCCTTGTTTTCATCCAGGAAACGATCGATCTCTTCTTTCTTGATCTGTGTGTTTGCCCCGGGTATGACCGCGATGGAGTTGTCGCCATGGACGATCTGGATGATGGCTAAGCCGGTGTTCTTCTCTTTTTTCGAGATGAAATCGACGTTTACGTTCTTCGATTCAAGATGGCGCAGAGCTTTGTCCGCGAAATCATCATTCCCGACGGCTCCCAGAAACACGACGTTGTCGTTGAGCGCACTCATCATGACGGCTTGGTTCGCGCCTTTACCACCCATCAAGACTTGGAAATTGTCTCCGAAGAGGGTTTCTCCTTTTTTCAGGAATTTCTCCAGCGTATACAACATATCGATATTAATACTGCCGACAACACCTAGTTTCATTCGTGCACCCTCCTACATGGTACTTTCGCGGATAATCAATTCGGCTTCATGAATGATTGTTCTCGGTGGAGAGCAATCGTTTTTAACAAACAAATCGAACGCGATGTCGCACATCTCTTCGACTTTTTGGTCGACGGTCGTCAACTTCGGAATCATGAACTTCGATAAGGCGATATTGTCGAATCCGGCGACCTTGATCGGACGGATTTTTCCTTTATTTGTCATATCATTGAAGAAAGCGAGGATTTTCACGGCCTCATTGTCATTCCGGCAGATAATCCCGTCGATTTCGTTTTTGACCACGAAATCATAGATATCATAGAAATTGATGGCCAGATCGATATCGTATTTATAATGGAAACCATTCTTGTTGGTGTCTTTGCATGCATCCATGAAGCCTCGTACACGTTCATGGACCGAATTGCTTTCACGAAGTCTTGAGAAGAACATCACGTTTTGATCGACATGCTCGATCAGATGGCGGGATAAGTCATACGCGCTGGCATAGTTGTTTGAAACGATCGAGGTGATGTTCTTGAACTCACGGTCTAGCGATATGACGGGAATGTCGAGTTTAAGCGCATCTAATGTGTCGTCATCGAGTTCGCTGCGACACAGAAACAATGCTTCGACCAGAAATCCGCGTACGAACTCGATCGTTTTGAGTTCGGTGGTTTTTGATCGCTGCGTTGTCTTGATGATCAAAGTCTTCCCTTTTTTCAGTGCGAGCTCTTCGAGCCGTTTGATGATTTTCAAGAAGAACGGGTTATCCAGATCCGGGATCAGCACGGCGATCAAATTCGATTCGGAAGTGCGCAAAAGTTGCGCAAAATTATTGCGGATGAAACCGCAATCGGCGATCGCTTTTTCAATCCTTTGCGCTTTGTCCCGGCTGACGATCATCCCACGCAGATATCTTGAGATGGTTGTCTTACTGACACCGGATTCTTTCTCTAAATCGAGGATGGTTACTTTCGTTTTCATGGCACTCTTTTCATCTTATGGGAACGTTCCCATAAATATTATAATATCATCAAAAATAATGTCAACAAGAAAATGAAAGCGTTTCCGTGATTAATTATTAACGTACGAATCTTCGAACATTCGATCAATTCGATCCTTCTTGGATTCAATTTTGAATTTCTATAGAATTTCAGAAACTTAGTACACGTGATAGAGTTCAAGGACGGCATTTTGAGACAAAGAGATAAATGCATCACCTGCTAAATTGCGCTATTGGTACTGCTCTTTTGGACAGGCGAACCAATGAATTCGAAGAGATGAAACATGAAGCAAGGACGAAATAAGGAATTATTCGAATAGTGTACATCCATACTGAAAAAATTACCAAAAAGCACTTCGCAGAATATTTCTGAATTCAGAAATAACTGTGGAATGTTGCTTGGTAATTCTTAACCCCTGTTGCATGCAAATGATAAGCCAGGATCTTCTATATTCTTGAAATACTCCGATTTGATTCAAATAGATGAGTCAATTCTCAAGTTGCAGCGCACGCTCGTGGATTTCATCCAATTCCTTTTGACCGAGGATACGTTCACTGATCCAAGCGATGCCGAGAATGCCGAAGATATTCAAGATGAAACGTGTGACCGTGAACGCAAGCCCCATTGAAGCGGCTTCGAAAAGCAGTAACGGGATCTTGGTGGTAGACCATGCGCCGATCATGATCAGGACATTCTTGAAGGAGCTTCCCTTGCGAAGTAAGGTCAATGCGACCGGAAATGCGGCATACAGCGGACCGGCCGCCGCGGAACCCAGGAAGAAAGCCAGCAGTACACCGACGACTCCGCTATCTTTGCCCATCGCTTTCACCATCGTCTCGCGTTTGACCCAAACATCAAGCAAACCCAGTAGGATGAATACCGGAGGCAGGACTTTGATCATTTCGATCATGCTGCTGTAGGCTTTTTGCGTACTTGCGACAAAGAGACTTTGTTCGACGAAATAGACAACGAGATAAATCAACAGCATGATCAGGAAGAATTTATAACGATTGAATAGTTTTTTCATTTCAGTACGACCCCTATGACGAAGGCTACGATCAGCGAGAAGACGAACGCAAGACCGTTGCGCAAGTAGGCTGCTTTCTTACCGAAGAACTTGATTTCCATCGGGATCGTCACAATGCCGACCATCATCAAGGTTGAAATGAACGCTGCGATCTGCATATACCCTGCGCCGCTTTTCATCAGCGCAGCCGCAAGCGGGAACGCGATGAATCCCGGAATCAGGGTGATCGATCCAAGGATCGAAGCCAACATGACACCGAACCAGCCAGAATCGCCTCCGATCATGGAAGATATCTGATGGGGTGTCAAGATGCTGAGGACGATGCCAATGATCAGTAAGATACTTAAGAATTGCGGAAGGATATTTTCAAACGACTTCCAGGCTTTTTTCAGCGCCTGGACCGTTTTCTCTTTCGACTTGAACCACGAGATTCCAAGCGCTATGCCGGCGATCCAGTACGCCGCATTATCCATGATTATGTCCTTCGTGGTGATGTTCATGACCGTGTTCATGCGAACCGCAACCGGCGCATTCGTGTCCGACCAGCGGTGTTGAGAGATCCTTGTTCAGATATGCTTGGAGCGCATCCTCGATGCTTTTGTTTTCGGCGAATACGCATTGGATATCAAGGGCTAAAAGTCGATTGTAAGCACCTTTTCCCATTGTATTCATGATCAGCACATCGACCCCTTTGTCTTTTAAAAACTGAGGACGTTCTTGGTGGACATGGACATCATCGTGAATGTCTTCCTGCGAAACGACATTGTTTTCAACAACCTCTACCAATCTGAAATCATTGCATTGTCCGAAGTGTCCGGCAACATTGAGGCCGTCAAGGCCGATGGCGATTTTCATACTTTTTTCTCCTCTTTCATTTTTTAGGGATGCTTTGGCAAATGGATTCTGTTCACTCAGATTCACCGGTCCGCCTTCGATTTCCAGAACTTTGCATAAAACGATCGCTTCCGCGATTTTGATGCGGGCGCTGGCGTAGATACGCTGGACTGTCGTGCGGCTGATATTCATCGCCGTCGCACAGTTTTCCTGGCTAAGCCGCTCGAAATCGCAGTTCCGGATGACTTCGTATTCATCAAGAGATAAAATGATCGTCCCTGGATCACCGAATGTTTCCGGAGAAAATTTGCAGGAACGGGGCTTTTCCATTATGCTTCTGGATTTGAATGGTCTTGGCATAAGCTCTCCTTTATGAACATATGTTCATTATAAGTATAGAACTGTTTTAAATTATTGCAAGTAAAATTGGACGAATCGAAGAAAAACCTCGCTTTGACTGCGAGGTTCTTTTACTTTGTTGATGAATCGGCTAATCCGTTATGATATTCAGCCTACTTTTGAGCAGCCCATCTTCCATTTGTCTGACGTCCGGAATTCGTCGGAACATGTACACCGACAACCGAGCCATCCTTATAAGCCGTGAAGGTGGCGAGATGATTGACTGAAGCATTCATCAAGTTCGTGAACACTTTTTCGATATTGGCCGGGAAATCCTGTTTGAGATAGTTTTCATAGAGCGCGATATTGCTTGTCTCCGCCTGGATACCGATCGCATAGGCTTCCGCCAACGTTGCGGGAACGACGGCGAACTTGCTTCCGTTATCCGCGGGAACGGTGAGTCCATACAAAGCGAATTGATTTGCCAAGGCGTTGATATGGCTGGTCTCTGCTTTGATCAGATTGACAAACGGTGTGACTTCACCGAACTTTTCCACCAATGCGACATATTCCGCTCTGGCTTTGTATTCGTCTTCAATCAATACGGTCAGCGCCGCTTTCAGATCCGTCACGTCGGCGACCGGCGTAAAGGCGGTATATTCCGCACTGTTTGCACTGCGATTCTGTGTATTCATACGGGTGACTCCGTAAGTTGCGGTCACGGGTTGAAACATCGAGCTGATGATGACACCTCCAAGTACGAGTGCCAGAACTCCTGAAGTGATAAGCGATACGATCAATGTCTTTTCTTTCATGGTTGATATCTCCTGAAGGTTTTCCTTCTACGAGTACTATACGATTCAAATGTTACGAAACCATTGAGACTTATCACTGATTTTGTGACATTTTCAAATATTTTCGATAATCGATCAGACGGGATTCAAGTCGTAGTTATAAGCCAGATAGGTGGTGTAACCGCCGGACAGGTTGTAGAGGTTTGTATACCCTTTGCCTTTCAGCAGCATGATGGCGATATAGGCACGCAATCCGACCAGACAGTTGACGACGATCGGCGTATCCTTCGCGACTTCGATCTCGGCGATACGATCGCGTAATTCATCGATCTCGATATTGATGGCGTTTTTGATATGGCCTTCTTCAAATTCCTCCGGTGTCCGTACATCCAGGAAGAGCGCTCCTTGTTTCGCCAAGTCTTCAATTTGATTCACATAGGCGACTTTGTAAAGCCCTTCGATGACGTTTTCGGCGATATAACCCAAAATATTGACTGGATCTTTAGCGGAAGAGTACGGAGGCGCGTATGCCAATTCCAAATCAGATAGATCCGTCACTTTCATCGAACCTTTGATGGCGGTGGCGATCACGTCGATACGCTTTTCAGTGCCTTCCGGCCCGATGGCCTGAGCCCCCAGGATTTCCAGTGTTTCAGGTTGATAAATCAGTTTGAGTGCGATATTGGATGCACCGGGGTAATAGGAAGCATGGTTACCACGATGGGCATGGATGGCTTGATAAGGGATTTTCTTGGCTTCAAGCAGACGTTGATTATTTCCTGTAGCAGCAACGGTCAGACCAAATACCTTCAAGACCGAGGTGCCCATGGATCCTTTGTATGCGACATCTTTTCCGTTGATGATATCGGCGACCAGTCTGCCTTGGCGGTTTGCCGGCCAAGCCAAAGCGATGGCGGTGTCTCCATGCGTGATGAAATCTTTCACTTGGATCGCATCACCGATGGCATAGATGCCTTCGACGACTTTCTGCGTCTGCGCATCCAGAACCTCAAGTCTTGGCGTTGTGACGATATGTCCGCGCGGACCGACGAATAGATCGGCCTTTTTCGCCAAACCGTTTTCCGGGATGACGCCGATCGACAGAATCACCAGATCGGTGTCGATGATTAGGCCGCTCTCTAAATGAATCTGCTTGCCGCTATTCGTGAATTTCGACAAACCGTCACCTAAAACCAGCTTAACACCATTCTTGTTGAGTTCTTCGTGCACCATTTGGGCCATTTCAAAGTCGAGCGGTGCCAGCACTTGCGGCATTTTCTCGACGATCGTGACTTTGATTCCTCGCTCACTCAGATTTTCCGCCATTTCAACACCGATGAATCCGCCGCCGACGACTACCGCCTTCTTGGGACCCGCTTCTTCGATATATCGGTAAATGGCATCCGTATCGGCGATATTGCGGAGGACAAAGAGATTGCTTGCTTCTTTCAATCCTTCGATCGGAGGTTGGATCGGTTTGGCACCGGGAGACAGAATCAACGCATCATAATCCTCTTGATAGGTTTCTCCCGTTTGCGTCTTGCGAACCGTGATTGTCTTTTCGGCCCGATTGATATCGATCACTTCGCTGAAGTTGCGGATATCCATGTTGAAGCGCGTGGACATCCCTTCCACAGTCTGAACCAGTAGTTCTTCGCGATCCGTGATGACATTGCCGATATAGTAAGGCAAGCCGCAATTGGCGAAACTGATGTACTCGTCCCGTTCGAACATGATGATCTGGTCTTCTTCATTAAGACGGCGTAGACGTGCTGCCGCGGTTGCGCCCCCCGCTACACCTCCGACGATAAGTATTTTCTTCATTTTTAGTTCCTTTTGCCTTTCGTTGAGATATCCGACTTCACTGAAATTCTGATGGATTCACACCATTCACACTGACATTCCATTTAGGTCATCCAACATCCGGGTCACTTTCGAGAGATCGACATAACGGCTTTCCCGCAGCATTTCTTTCCCTTCCGCCCAAAGCAAGAGGGTCGGTACCGTAAACACAAGATGTTGACCGGCGATTTCCGCATTTTCGATTGCGTCGATTTTCACCACTTCAATTTCATAATCATTCAATGCTCGCTGCAATTTTGGAT
>JBAVGP010000174.1:0-1515 GCA_049684955.1 Erysipelotrichaceae bacterium | reverse complement strand
GCCCAGCAGAGTGGCCCCCAGCAGGATCAGGCCGCGATCCAGGGCTGCGGTCAGCGAAAACAGAGACGGTCCGATGCCGGAAAGCAGGAATACCAGAACCACTGTCACCAGCAACGGCTTGGCCATCAGAAACAGTTCGACCGGGATCAGAACCGCCCGTTCCGCCAAGGTGAAGGTGACTTCGCGCATGGCCTCGTCACAGTGGTTGCCCTGCTGGAGAAAGGCGGGCAGGTCGGCGGAGCGGACGGGACCAAAGAGGACATGGAAATCGCATCCTCGTTTGACCTCCTGTGCTGCAACCCCGGTGGCGGCCAATTGCGGCAGTATCAGTTCCCGATGACTGACCAGCGAAGCCAGTTGGTAGCGGGTGACGCTCTGGATCAGTTCTGCGGTGGAGAAGGTGCCCTTACCAGCGGCACACCAGACGTTGATGCCCCTGGTGTCGAGCACCAGCAGCCAGGTGTCGACACCGCCCAGCCGAAAGCGCAGGGCGTCAAAGGAGAGCTTGTAGTTGGCCGTGACCAGGATGGGCGACTGCGGTCCGGGCGCGCCCACCGCATAGAGGCCGGGTGCGACCCGGTATTTGCTGCGAATGATGCCGGTCCGGGCACCGACGGTCCCCCAGGAATCGCGGATGCTGGCCGTGGTGGCCACCTGCGGCACCGGGCCGATCGGAGTCTCGATAAATTCTCGGACATAGGGACAGAGGCTGTAGCCCGCCCGCTCATGGACCCCGGCCCGGGGTTCCGTTTTTGGGCCTCAGCAGGGGGTATCGGCGGGCGAGTTGTTGACCGTGCGGTTGAGGGTTTCGGAAAAGGCGGGAATGTGCTGAAGCCCATGAAGCGGCGGTAATGGCTGGTTCTGTTTCATCCTGAATGCTCGTTAAAAGTGGCGCTCCGTAGAAGAAATGAATATGACAAAAGTAATGCACAGGAAGCGTTTGGGCGAGGTTTTTTCTCGTCTGATGCCGCACTTCGTGACGGCAAAACCCTGCCGAGTGCATCTTGCGCCGCTGAACGTGCCCCAACGACAATTCCTCTTGACGACAGCAGGCTCTTTTGCTATCTGATCGTAATGAACGCTCATGTGAGCGTATTTTCCTTATAAGGTAGAACCCAAATGAAGCATTCCTCCTGCACCGCCAATATCTTCTCTACCCTGGCACTCCTTGTCGTGAGTGTGGTGGTCGTGGTGCGTACAGGAATCGGGGCGCCTTAGCGGGAAGAATCTTTCAGAGAGATCACAACCCCTGCCGGCGCCAGCCGGTGGGGGTTTTTTTTTGCCCTTACTCGACATAGAGCACAGGAGGAACCACGCCATGCCCAGACTCAACGGTGCCCAGATCATTATCCGTCAATTGGAACGTCAGGGAATCCGGATCGTTGCCGGTATTCCCGGTGGGGCCAACCTGCCCCTATACGATGCGCTTGCCGCCAGCCATACCATCCGTCATGTCCTTGCCCGGCACGAACAGGGCGCCGGTTTCATTGCCCAGGGCATGGCCCGGTCCAGCGG
>JBAVGP010000173.1:0-1726 GCA_049684955.1 Erysipelotrichaceae bacterium | reverse complement strand
AAGAAATCAGCGCGGTCGAACCGCATATCATGGACACCCTTTATATCGGCGGAGGTACGCCGACTTCCTTAAGCATGGAGGAATTGGAATCCTTGCTTTCTTTTTTGGATGGGTATCACGATTTGTCGACCGAGTTTTCGATGGAAGCAAATCCCGAATCGGTCGATCAAAAGAAAGCTGAACTGATCGCGAAATTCGGCGTCAACCGCGTCAGCATGGGCATTCAAACTTTTAATCCCGATGAACTGGCTCTTTTGAACCGCAGCCACACGGTGGAAGATATCAAGCTTGCGATCGCATGCCTGCGTACGGCCGGCATCGCGAACATCTCGATCGATTTGATCTACGGTCTGCCCAACCAGACGCTCAAGACATGGGAAGCCACGCTCAACCAAGCGGTAAAACTGGACATCGAACATATCTCGCTCTACAGCCTGACGATCGAGGAGAACTCGGAATTCGGCAGGAAGGGCATCCAACCGGCCGATCCCGATCTGGAAGCCGACATGTATTTCAAAGCGGTCGAAATCCTCGCGCAAGCCGGATTCAACCGTTATGAGATCAGCAGTTTCACCCGCGACAAGCCATCCCGTCATAATCTGGCTTATTGGCATTATGACGAATTCTACGGTATCGGACCGGGTGCGACGCAGATGATCAATCATATCCGCACGCTTAAGACGACCAATCTCGACGATTACGCGAAAGGGAAGAACCTCTGTGAAGAAACTCTGCTCAACCTTGATGATGAACGGTTCGAATTCGTGATGATGGGTCTGCGTTTGAGTGAAGGCATCGATCTCGAACGCTTCGCAAAGCGCTTCGGCGTCCGGGCCGAAGAACTATTCAAGCAGGCGATCGATGACAACATCACAAAAAAACGGCTCGAACTTACGTCCGGCCGCTTACGCTGCACTGAAATCGGATTGGCTCTGCTGAACGACGTCCTGGTCAGTTTTCTTCCCGATACGCCTTGATCAGCGCCTGGGTCCCCAACATCCCGCTGCCGCCGTTGGAAAGAATCAGATATTTCTCGTAGACCTTCTGTAAGATCGGCAGGTCGAGATGGAAATCGGCGGATTCCTCAAGGACCAAGCCCATATCCTTCACGAAATGATGGATATAGAAACCGGGTTTCGTATCGCCCGCCAGAATCTTCGGACCATTGTTTGTGAGCTGCCAACTGCCGGCCGCACCGGTAGAAATCGCCGCCAAGACATCGCCGGCATCCAACCCCGCGGCTTGCGCGTACAAGATCGCTTCGGTGGTCGCCGCGATCGCGCCTGCGACGGCGATCTGATTCGCCATCTTGGTATGCTGGCCGAAAGAAGCGGCTCCCATATGGCGGATGTTCTTGCCCAGTTTTTCAAACAACGGAACGACTTGTTCGAAGACCGCTTTGTCGCCGCCGCACATGATTGCCAATGTCGCGTTTTTGGCTCCGATATCGCCGCCTGAAACCGGCGCGTCCAAGACCGGGATTCCGCGTTTCAAACCTTCTTCATATAAGGCTTTCGCCAGTTTGGGGGAAGAAGTTGTCATGTCGACGCAAATCGTCCCGCGTTTGACGCTGTCGAAAATCCCGCCCTTCTTCAGATAGATTTCATCGACATCCTTCGGATAGCCGACCATCGTGAAGACGGCTTCCGCATCCTGCACACATGTTAGGATATCATCGCACCATATCGCGCCCGCATCCAATAAAGATTGGGCCTTGCTTTTGGTC
>JBAVGP010000172.1:0-16833 GCA_049684955.1 Erysipelotrichaceae bacterium | reverse complement strand
GGGCATTATTGTCAAGTCTCCCGCAGTTGGGCATCAAGGGTGAGAAACTTTATTCGATCCCGGGAACACCTCCCTCATTGTTCAACATCGTCAAAGGGGATGCGTTCGCACCCCGCAATCCGTATGCGATCGGGATCGATTTCGAAGAAGAACCTCCGTTCTTCCAGATTTCCCCAACCCATCAGGCGAAAACCTGGCTTTTGGATCCCCGTGCTCCGAAAGTCGAACCTCCGAATGCGATCCATGATCTCCATGGACGCATCACTCAGATTCTGAAAGGTCAGGTGAAACTATAATGGAACGCGAAGTACTGTTATCCGTTCGCGATTTGGAAGTGTCTTTCCCGAAAGGCCGCGGACGTTTCGTCGCGGTCAAAGGAGCGAATTTCGACATCTATAAAGGCGAGACCTTCGCTTTGGTCGGTGAATCCGGCTCCGGCAAGACCACGATCGGCCGGGCTATCATCCGCATCAACCCGACATCCAAAGGCACCATCACCTTCGAAGGCAAAGTGATCAATTCACATCTGTCGGCTGAAGATGACCGCGCCGTCATCAAGAATATCCAGATGATCTTCCAAGATCCCGCGACGTCCCTGAACGAACGCGCGACGATCGATTATATCGTATCCGAAGGGCTGATCAATTTCAGAATGTTCAAGACCGACAAGGAACGCCGTCAAAAGGTCGTCGACGCGCTGGCCGAGGTCGGACTGCTTCCCGAACACGTCACCCGTTATCCCCACGAATTCTCCGGCGGCCAACGCCAACGTATCGGGATTGCCCGCGCGATGGTCATGGAACCGAAGCTGATCGTCGCCGACGAACCGATTTCGGCGCTTGACGTATCGATCCGCGCCCAAGTTCTCAACCTGATGAAAAACCTTCAGGAAGAAAAAGGACTGACCTATCTGTTCATCGCGCATGACCTCTCGGTCGTCCGTTTCATTTCCGACCGTATCGCCGTCATCCACTTAGGCCGCATCGTCGAATTAGCGACTACCGAAGAACTGTTCAAGAATCCGTTGCATCCTTATACGCGTTCATTATTATCCGCGGTACCGATGCCGGATCCGATCAGCGAGAAGGCGAAGACGCTGATGGTCTATCAACCGGACCTGCATGATTATGATCTGGAAAAGCCGTCATTCGTTGAAATCATCCCCGGACATTTCGTTTGGGCGAACGAACCCGAACTCGAACATTTCCGTAGCATGCTGAAGTAATCAAGGAAGCCCGAAAGGTTTCCTTTTTCTTGCGGAGTTAGATCGTGAATCAGGATTGTGAAATAGTGTTGGTTTTAAGCGCTTTCATTTTTTGTCCGCTTACATATTCGAACGGATTCCGATATACTTATATTGAAAATGAACTATCAGTAGAGTATACTTTCATAGTCATTCGAGGAGGTGCCGCTTTGGAAGAAATCATCAACCGAATCATAGCCGCCGATCTGTCCGCCCAGGACAAATTACGGACTGCCGAAGAAACCGCGCGCCAGGCGCTTAAACAAGTCAATCTGGATAAAAGCCGCGTCGAAGAGGAAGTCTGGAACACGGCGAAACAGTTTGTCGCGGATGAGAAGGAAAAGCTTGAAAAGCAATTGCTTTTCGCTCGCGAAGAACAGAACGCCCAATATGAATCATCCCTGATCGCGCTTGAAAAAAGCTTCGCGTCGCAACGCGAGACGTGGCGCAAAGAATTATATCAACGCTGTCTGAAGCAAGATTAGCGATCCGCGAAAGGAGAGTGCGCAATGCCAGGTTCCCTTGCCACCAACGCGATGGCCGCGAAAGCCAAAGCGATGTATGGGAAACGATTGAAGGAAACCGATTATCAAGAACTGCTTCGCAGACGCGGCGTCAATGAAATCGCCGCCTACCTGAAAAACGAAACGGAATACCGGGATATCCTCGGCGGCATCAACGAGCATGCGATCCATCGCGGACACTTGGAGATGCTGGTCCGCCAGCGTTTCTTCCTGCGCTTTCTGAAGTTGATCCGTTACGGAGAAACCACGAAAAGCAACTTCTATAAATACGGTGTCTATCTCATCGAAATCAAACAAATTCTCGTAACCATCCGGTCGTTCAATGATAAAGACCGTTCCACCCAGATTGCGCAGATGCCGACCTTCGCCGAGAAATTCGCATCGTTCGATCTTGAAAAACTGGTCTCCGCCGTCGATTACGACCAACTGCTCGAGCAGCTCAAAAACACGCCTTATTATGAAGTATTGGCGCCGTTGCGGCCGCGCACGCTGGACGATCTCGATTATACCGCTTGCGAGATCGCGCTGAAAAGCGTCTACTATAAGCAGGTGAACGCGATCATCGACAAAGAGTTCACCGGCACGGTCAAGCAACAAATGCAGGAAATCTTCAACACCCAGATCGAACTTGATAACATCACCAAGATCTATCGTCTGAAGAAATACTATAAATCATCGCCTGCCGATATCATCAACGTATTGAACCCGACCTTCCAGCGTATCCCGCAGCGCATGCTTTATGAATGGATCGAGACCTGCGACGCGGAACAGTTTCTGAAGAAGATCGGCGAATCAGCCTACAAGAACTACATCGATGACAAGAACTTCGTCTTCATCGAATATCATATGGATGCGATCCATCACAATCTGAACAAGCACATCATCCGTTTCTCGTCCAATCCGGACCTGATCCTGGTGGCTTATCTCGGCTTATTGGAAGTGGAAATCCAGAATGTCATCGATATCATCGAAGGCGTCCGTTATAACGTAGAGATAGAGAAGATCGCCAAAATGCTGATCTACTAGAAAGGGGTGCGAAATGGCAATTGAGAAAATGCGGCTGCTGCGGCTGGCCGGATCCAAAGAAAATATCGAAAACATCCTTCTGACGGCATTCTCCACCCGTGATCTGCATGCGGAACTCGCGGCGCACGTGGTCAACGAAGGCAACGGCGGCGAATTGCTGCCGGAGGATAATACGTTCGCGGAATACCTGAATCGGATCGAAAGCATCATCCGCAGTCTGCATATCGACTTGCAATGTGCGTTCGACGGGGTGACTACCTTCACCAACGAAGAGATCGAAACGCAGCTGTCGCAAGTCGAGAACACGTACGAGAAGATCAACGAAACTTTGATGAACCAATCGGCACTGACGAAAGAAGACAAGGATGCGCTGACCAAACTGCGTGACTATAACATCGAAACATTGAATCAGACGAAATATACCAGCGTGAACTTCGGCCGTCTGCCCATCAGCAGCCTTGCGAAGCTTCCGCTGCATGAAGAAAACCGCTATGTGGCGACGATCCTGTCGAAGAACACGCATTACGCCTGGGTCCTCTACGTCTCGCTCAACCAGAACAAGAAAGAGATCGAAAAGCTCTTCGAGAGTCTCTACTTCGAACCGATCGCGATCCCGAAGGTCGACGAGAAACAATTGGTCTTCGATTGCGAATCACTTTTGGGAAAACTCTACGGGTATGTCAAGCACTATGCGGATGTCCATAAATTCTACAGGTATATCGCGCTTTTCGATAAGACCTGCGTCATCACGGGTTTCGTCCCGCAACGGCGCGTCAAAAAATTCAAGACCATGTTCGGTGAGATGACCGACGTGGTCATCCAGGACTTCCCGGCCGGTTTGGAAGAAGGCTTGGAACCGCCGACCGTCCTGCGCAACAATTGGTTCGCGAAACCCTTCGAACTCTTCGTCGAACTCTACGGCTTGCCGCACTACGGCGAATTCGATCCGACCTTCTATGTCGCGTTCACCTATTCCTTGTTGTTCGGGATCATGTTCGGCGACCTGGGCCAAGGCTTGGTCCTGGTGATCGTCGGTTACGTCCTCTTCCGCAAAACCAAAGGCAATCTTTGGGGCATCGTCCAGCGACTCGGCTTCTTCTCGATGTTCTTCGGTACCATCTACGGATCGGTGTTCGGGAACGAGACCTTGCTGAACCCAATGTTCAAAGCATTAGGTTTTGCAGAGAAGCCGATTGAAATCATGCGTTCGACATTTACGAATCAATTACTTCTGATGGCGGTCGGACTCGGTGCAGTCTTGATTCTGACTTCCATGACCATCAATATCGTCTTGCAATTCAAACGTAAAAATATCGGAGATGCGTTGTTCAGTCAAAACGGTCTGGCCGGTGTAATCTTCTACGGATCCCTGATCATCGGCGCAGCCGTGCAGCTCGGATTGGGAATCAAAGTCGCCAATCCGATCACGATCGCCTTGTTCATCATCGTGCCGTTGGTCGTCATCCTGTTCCGCGTCCCGCTGAAGAATCTTATACGCAGGATGCGCGTTACCCCGCACGAAGGCTGGGGCGGATATATGAGCGAAAGCTTCTTCGAACTGTTCGAAGTCCTGCTCAGTTTCATGTCCAACACGATGTCCTTCCTGAGGGTCGGCGGATTCGTTTTGAGTCATGCCGGTATGATGTTGGTCGTTATGAATCTGACCGCATTAACCGGAAAATTCGGAATCATCACCATAATCTTCGGTAATATCTTCGTCATCGGTTTGGAAGGCTTGATCGTTGGTATCCAGACGCTTCGCTTGGAATTCTATGAAATGTTCAGTCGTTATTTCGAGGGCGGAGGGAAGAAATACATTCCCACGACCCTGCAAAATCTAACCTAGGAGGAAACCCATGTTAACATTCTTTGAAGTCGCCGCTCCGCTGGCCATCATCGCTCTGATTTCTCTGCCGATCATTCCCGTCCTGCAAGGGAAGGTGAACGCCAAAAACGCGAAGTACCGCGTCGTCCT
The DNA here is from genome assembly GCA_049684955.1 of Erysipelotrichaceae bacterium. Classification (GTDB taxonomy): domain Bacteria; phylum Bacillota_I; class Bacilli_A; order Erysipelotrichales; family Erysipelotrichaceae; genus GWE2-51-13. The sequence continues at coordinate 12,065 of JBAVGP010000172.1, read as the reverse complement.
GCAAGTCTGCAGTTTCGCCGCCGCGTTCCTCGCCGTCGCCGTCTTCCAAGTCGGTGGTCTGGTCGCGCATGCCGCAACCGAAACCGCGACGACCGGTATCGCCGGAACACTCGCCCAAGGTTTAGGCTTCATCGCCGCCGCCGTCACGACCAGCGCTTCCTGTATCGGAGCCGGTTTCGCCGTCGCCGCCGCAGCGCCTGCCGCGATCGGTGCTATTTCCGAAAATCCGGAAAACTTCGGTAAAGCGATGATCTTCGTCGCGTTGGCCGAAGGCGTCGCGATTTACGGTCTGCTGATTTCCATCCTGATCATCGGCAAACTTTAATCCCATGAAATTATTCGTGATCAGCGACAATACCGATACCCGGATGGGCATGCGTTTGGCGGGGATCGAAGGGGTAGTCGCGCATACGCGCCAAGAGGTGCTCAGAGAACTTGAAAAAGCGATCGACGATCCAGAAATCGCCATTGTTTTGATGACGACTTTATGCATCAGCACATGCCCCGAAGTGATCACCGACAAGAAGCTCCATATGCAGCGCCCTTTGATCGTGGAGATCCCGGATCGCCACGGTTCGGCGAAAATCGGCGAGACCATCGATAAATATATCAGTGAAGCCATCGGCATCAAGATCTGAGGTGAATCCATTGGAAAAAGAACAAGTCGTCCAGCGTTTGATCAATGATATCGAAGAGCAGGCCCAAGAAAGCCTCAAAACCCTTCAATGGGATGCCGAATCGCAACGCGGAACCATTTTGACATCGATACGGAAAAAAGCGCAAGAAGAAGCCGCTCTTTATAAAGAACAGGAATTGGTCGATCTGCGCAGCAATCTGATCCAGAACGAGTCGCAAGCGAAATGGAAGGTCAAACACGACCTTCTGAAACGGCGCGCCCAATTAGTCGACGAACTGTTCGAAGAAGTTAGACTGGACTTGCTGAAGTTTGTGGGCAGCGATGCCTATGACGCTTTTCATCGCGAGATCCTGGAAAAACTGAGTCATCGCGACGATATCGGCCATGCTTCGCTCCTTGTGAAAGAAGACGAAATCAAACGTTTCGAAACGATCCTGAAATCATTGAAATTGGATTTCCCGATTTCAGGCGGCGAACATATCCATATCGGCGGATTCATCCTGGTCAGCGAAAGCGGACGGCTGGAAATCGACCATACGCTGGATACCCAATTACAATCCCAACGCGAATGGTTTTTCAACCATTCCAAACTGGTCCTATAGAAAGAAGGTACGATATGAATCAAAATGTCATCTATTCGATCAACGGACCGGTCGTCAAAATCAAAGGTTCCACGGATCTGCAGATGTTGGAGATGGTGTATGTCGGCAACAAGGAGCTCCTTGGCGAGGTCATCGGGATCGACGACGTCTATACTACCATCCAGGTCTATGAGTCGACCACCGGTCTCCATGTCGGCGAGCCGGTCTTTTCCAGCGGTTCTCCCTTGTGCGCGATCCTTGGCCCGGGCATCCTGACCAATATTTTCGACGGAATCCAACGTCCCTTAAAAGAAATGGCCGAAAAGTTCGGCATGTATGTCACCGAAGGACGCGGCATCGCGACCCTGAACACCACCAAGCCCTGGCATGTCACGTTCAAAGTCAAGCCCGGCGAGTTCGTTTCCGAAGGCCATATCTTCGCGACCTGCCCCGAAACCTCTTTGATCGAGCACCGCTTCACCATCCCGCTCGGATTGGAAGGGGAAGTCGTTGAAATACTCGCCGACGGCGATCATGTCCTCGACGACGTGCTCATCAAGATCAAAGACAAATTCAACAAGATCCATGAATTGACGATGGTCCAAAAATGGCCGATACGGCAAGCCCGACCGGTCACCAAACGCCATGTCATCTCGACCCCGCTGATCACCGGCCAACGTGTCATCGATACCTTCTTTCCGATCGCCAAAGGCGGCGCCGCCGCCGTACCGGGCGGTTTCGGAGCCGGTAAGACCATGACCCAGCATCAGCTGGCGAAATGGTGCGACGCGGATATCATCGTATACGTCGGCTGCGGCGAACGCGGCAACGAAATGACGCAGGTTTTGGAAGAATTCTCACAACTGGTCGACCCGAAATCGCATAAACCTTTGACCGACCGTACGGTCCTCATCGCCAACACCTCCAACATGCCGGTGGCGGCGCGTGAAGCCAGCATCTATACAGGGATCACCTTGGCCGAGTATTACCGCGACATGGGCTACCACGTCGCCCTGATGGCCGACAGCACCTCGCGTTGGGCGGAAGCATTGCGCGAAATCTCCGGACGGCTGGAAGAAATGCCGGCTGAAGAAGGGTTCCCCGCCTATCTTCCTTCCCGTATCTCGCAGTTCTACGAACGCGCCGGTTATGTGGAAACATTATCCGGCAATCTCGGCTCGGTCACCATCATCGGCGCCGTCTCCCCGCAAGGAGCCGACTTCTCCGAACCGGTCACCCAGAACACCAAACGTTTCGTCCGCGCCTTCTGGGCGTTGGATAAATCATTGGCCTATGCGCGCCATTTCCCGGCCATCAACTGGACGCTTTCCTATTCGGAATACCTCGACGACTTGAAGAAATGGTACGACGTCAACGTCGACCGCCGCTTCATCCCGCTGCGCGCCGAAATGATGTCCATCCTGCATGAAGAGACGCAACTGATGGAGATCGTCAAACTGATCGGATCGGATGTATTGCCCGACGACCAGAAACTGACCTTGGAAATCGCCCGCGTCCTGCGCGTCGGTTTCCTCCAGCAGAACGCCTTTCATCCGGAAGATACGTATGTCCCGTTCGAGAAGCAATTCAAGATGCTTCAGCTGATCTCCTACCTCAACCAGGAGTGCGTCAAGATCATCGCCACCAAGCGTACGATCAACGCTATTCTGCGTACCGGGATCTTCGATGAACTGATCAAAATCAAATATGACGTAGCCAATGACGAGTTGGACAAGCTGGAAACCTATTTCGGCAAGATCGACACCGCCTTGGCCAGCGTCCAGTAAGGAGGGAACCATGAGTCTGCAAATCGTCGGATTAAAGGAAATCAAAGGTCCCCTGGTCGTCATCGATCAAGTTCCCGATGTCGGCTTCGAAGAAGTCGTCGAACTTTTATTGGACGACGGATCCGTCCGCAACGGACGTGTCGTCGAAATCACGGGCAACCGTGCCGTCATCCAAGTCTTCGAAGGCACCAGCGGATTATCCAAAACGAATACGAAGACCCGGCTGATGGGACATCCGATGGAAATCGGACTCTCGAAAGAAATCCTGGGCCGCATCTTCAACGGCGGCGGCCAGCCGATCGACGGATTGGGCGAAGTCTACGCGGACAAGAAAGCGGATATCAACGGAAGAGCGCTGAACCCCGTCTGCCGCAAATATCCCCGCAACTACATCAATACCGGTATATCGGCCATCGACGGCCTCAATACCCTCATCCGCGGTCAGAAACTGCCGATCTTTTCCTGCTCCGGTCTGCCGCATAACCAATTGGCGGTCCAGATCGTACGCCAAGCCAACATCGCCAAAGACGAAGGCAAGAAGTTCGGTATCGTCTTCGCGGCCATGGGCGTCAAGAATGACGTCGCCGACTTCTTCAAACGCAGTTTCGAAGAGACCGGCGTCATGGAGAAGGTCGTCATGTTCCTCAACCTCTCCAACGATCCGATCATCGAACGTATTTTGACCCCGCGCTGCGCGCTTACGGTCGCTGAGTATCTGGCGTTTGACCAAGGGATGCATATCCTGGTCATCATGACCGATGTCACTTCCTATTGCGAAGCCTTACGCGAGTTCTCCTCTTCGAAAGAAGAAATCCCCGGACGCAAAGGATATCCCGGCTATCTCTATTCCGACCTTGCTTCGCTCTACGAGAGGGCCGGCATCGTCGAAGGGATGGAAGGTTCGGTCACGCAGATCCCGATTTTGACCATGCCCAACAACGATATCACCCATCCGGTCCCCGACTTGACCGGTTACATCACCGAAGGGCAGATCGTGCTCGACAGTAATCTCTGGCAGCGCGGAATCTATCCTCCGATCGGCGTCCTGCCTTCCTTGTCGCGTCTGATGAAAGACGGGATCGGCGAAGGTTATACCCGCAAAGACCACTCCTCACTCAGCACCCAGCTCTTCGCTTCCTATGCGAAAGTCCAGGATGCGCGTGCCTTAGCCTCCGTCATCGGCGAAGAGGAACTCTCCGAAACCGACCGTAAATTCATGGCATTCGGACGTCTGTTCGAAGAGTACTTCATCGGACAAGGCTTCACCGTGAACCGCGAAATCTTCGAAACCCTCAACCTCGGCTGGAATCTGCTCAGCCTGCTTCCCAAAACGGAACTTGATCGTATCGACACCGACCTGATCAACGAATTCTATGACAACGATCGTGCTTTGGCGCATTTCATGGCGCTGAAAGGCGGCAAACTCGACGCCGTCCTGAGGAAGTAGCTCCATGGCGATCACCCAAGTTTCGCCCACCAAAGGGAATCTGCTCGCGACCAAGAAATCGCTTCAACTGGCGAAACTCGGTTACGATCTGATGGACCGCAAACGCAATGTCTTGATACGCGAAATGATGACCCTGGTCGACAAGGTGAAAATCCTGCGCGACCAGATCACGCAGACCTATGTGGAAGCCTATCTCGCCCTGCAACAGGCGAACATCTCACTCGGCGTCGTCACCCAGATCGCCAACGCGATCAAAGTCGAAAACGGCGTGACCGTGGTCTATCGCAGCGTCATGGGGGTCGAAATCCCGAGCGTCCGCATGGCCGAAAGCGAACTGACCTTCGAATACGGTTTCGACGAATCCAACTCGAAACTCGACGAAGCGACGCTGAAGTTCATCGAAGCGAGGCGACTCACGATCCTGCTGGCGGAAATCGACAACGCGGTGTTCCGCCTTGCCAGAGCGATCCAGAAAACACAGAAACGCGCCAACGCGCTGCGCAACATCGTGCTCCCGCAACTGCAGGAAGAAGTGAAATACATTTCCGAAGCGCTGGAAGAGAAGGAACGCGAAGAATTCACCCGTCTCAAAGTCATCAAAAACAAGAAGAACAAGGCCTTACAATAGGCCTTTTTTCTTTGTTTGACCGGCGTTTTCCGCTACTTGTCCGGCTTCTGTGATTCCATCCTAAATGGCGCATCGGTCCAAAACCGAACCTTTTCTGCATTTACAGCGGAAATCCGAATCCGCAGATAACTTTCAGACAGGAAATAGAATAGTTTTCTTTGAAAAATAAGCCGGAATCGTTGTATGATGATAACGGAGAAAGATCTATTCATAAGGATCAAAAGGGGAAAAACTATGAATAAGAAAAGTCTGTTGATGACTTCGCTGATTGCTACGATCGGCTACATTGTCTATCTGAAAGTCGTCGCGCTCAATTCGATCGATTATGCGAATCTGTTGGACAGTATCAAGCCAGTGATTCCGCATGCATTGACACTGCTGGGAACGTTCGTATTCAACTTGATGGCCTATCTGAAAGGTCGGAAAATGACGATCGTGTGGACGGCGGTATTGGCTGCTTTGGCATCCATCAGTTATATTCCGATGAGCATGGTGATGCTTATTCCGCTGGGAATCATCATGTTCGCCTACACCAAAGCCTGATTCATCCGACTTCGAAACATCCCGTGCGGATGTTTCTTTATTTCTCAGGGAATAACGGGATTCCTGCATAGTTGGATAGCGGTGAGCTCTATGAAAAAAAACTATAATTTCAGGGAAAAGGAAACCTTGGTAAGTTTCCACTGCCGTTCCTACCATCAGGTCAAACGACGCATCCAAGTCCAGAACATGGTCGCTGAAGTCCGCGAGGCGATTCCGGTCTACGCACTGGCTTATGTCCTGACGATCGACGACGTCCTGGCCTCCCTCGACGAGGATTCCTATCGCATCATCGCCCACGATTTCCTCCATCCTGCGCAAAAGAACTGGTGGATGGAATACTATGCCAAGACAACCTATTATCGCTTGAAGGCACGCTCCATGGATGCATTTTTGCGTTGTCTGCATGGGTGATTCGTGATAGAATTACCAAAGGGAGGTGCCCAACATGGAAGCCTACGAATACATGCGCACACTGATAGAAAACAAAGCGGGACATCCCGTTTCATTCACCCCCGAGACTTCGATGAAGGATCTCGGCATCGATTCGCTCGACCTGGTGGAAATGATCCTGAAGGTCGAGGAGAAATACGATTTGGCTTTTGAAGACGCCGAACTGTTGGATCTGAAGACCATGGGCGACGTCGAAGCATTGCTGAAAAACAAAAAACAATAGGAGGACTCTATGTTAAAAGGTATCGCGGCATCATCCGGCGTCGTTCTCGCAAAGGCATACAAACTTGAACAACCCGTTTTGGATATTACGAAGAAAGAATCCGATCCGGCGGTCGAAATCGAACGTTTCCATACTTCTCTGACCGATACGAAAAAGGATATCCTGATTATCCAGGAAAAAGCGAAAGGCCGTCTCACCGACGAAGAACTCGCGATTTTCGATGCCCATATGATGGTCTGCGACGATCCGGAATTCACCGGCCAGATCGAAGAGATCATGAACGCGGATAAAGTGAACGCCGACTATGCGGTCAACGAAGTAGGCAATATGTTCATCACGATGTTCGAATCGATGGACGATCCGTATTTCCGCGAACGGGCCGCCGATATCAAGGACGTCACCTTCCGCATCAAATGCCACCTTTTAAATAAGGTGATTCCCGACCTGAGCCTGATCAATGAGGAAACCATCATCGTCGCCAACGACCTGACGCCTTCCGACACCGCTCAGCTCAATAAACAATTCACCAAAGGTTTCGCGACCGCCATCGGGGGCCGTACATCGCACAGCGCCATCATGGCCCGTTCATTGGAAATCCCGGCTGTCGTCGGCATCCAAGGCATCATGGAGAGCGTCAACCATAATGATTTCATCATCCTCGACGCCCTCGACGGAGTCGTCATCGTCAATCCCGATGACAAACAGATCCAGGAATACACGAAGAAAGCCGAACGTTTCCATGATCTCAAGATGAGTCTCAAAGTCATGAAGGATGCGGAAAGCGTCACCACCGACGGTCACCATGTGGAACTGGTCGGGAATATCGGAAAACCCAACGATGCTGAAAGCGTATTGACCAACGGCGGTGAAGGGGTCGGACTCTATCGCACCGAATTCCTGTATATGGATGCCCAAGCTTTGCCGACTGAAGAGGAACAATTCGTCGCTTACAGTAAGGTCCTTGAAAAGATGGGCAAACGTCCGGTCGTCATCCGTACCTTGGATATCGGCGGCGACAAGGAACTGGCGTATCTGCCGTTCCCCAAAGAAATGAACCCGTTCTTGGGCTACCGTGCGATCCGTCTGTGCCTCGATCGCAAAGACATCTTCAAAACTCAAGTCCGTGCCTTATTACGTGCGAGCGTTTTCGGGAAACTATGCATCATGTTCCCGATGATCGCGACCTTGGATGAATTCCGTGAAGCGAAGACCTTCGTCCTGGACGAAAAGGCAGTCATGATAAAAGAAGGCATCAAGGTATCCGACGATTTCCAAATCGGCATGATGGTCGAAATTCCGGCCGCCGCGGTGCTGGCCGATCAGTTCGCCAAAGAAGCCGACTTCCTGTCGATCGGAACCAACGACCTGATCCAATACTCGATGGCCGCCGACCGCATGAGCGAGAAGGTCGCCTATCTCTATCAGCCCTACAATCCTTCCTTATTGCGTCTCATCAAGATGACGATCGAAGGTGCCCACAAAGAAGGCAAATGGGTCGGCATGTGCGGCGAAATGGCCGGCGAAGAACTGGCCGTACCTGTTCTGCTCGGCTTAGGTCTGGATGAATTCTCGATGTCCGCTTCCTCGATCCTGCAAGCCCGCAAGATGGTCCGTTCGCTCAGTTACGCCGAGATGAAAGTCCTGGCCGCCGAAGCGCTGACCAAGGGCACGAATGCCGAAGTCGTCGAACTGATCAAGAAGTCTCTCAACAAATAATCCTGAAAACGTGCCCGGCACGTTTTCTTTTACGTTGCTTGACACATCGGGGTCAGACGGCTACACTAAGGACGAAAAGCGAGACCCCATGAAAAAACCCAACGCATCCGATGTTCTTTTTGAACAAATATATACCTCGACCTATCCTGCGCTGAGCCGATATGTCTTTTTCAAAGTCGCCGATTCGGACGATATGGAAGACATCCTGCAGAACGTCTATGTCGATTATTACTTCGATGTCATCATGAAAGGAAAAGCCGTCGAGAACCCCGAAGCCTATCTGATCAAGATGGCGAACCATAAGTGCGGCGCCCATTTCCGCAAAGAACAACGCGTCATCACCTTGGATGAAGAAGAAGACTGGACGCAGCAGATCCCGGCCGACGACGACACCTCGAATGAAGCCATCCAGCATGCTACTTCGCAGGAAATCTGGGCACTCGTCGCGACGTTCCCCGAACTCGACCGGAAAATCCTGGTCGCCCGTTTCCGCTTTGAACTGAGCTTCCCTGAAATCGCGGCCGAACTTGCCATGGAAGAGACCAAAATCAAGGCGCGCTTCTATCGCTCACTTGATAAAATCCGGAAAAAACTGATCATCGAAGAATAATCTGCAACGATTGGACTGCCAATCCACTCTGCTATATTGAAAGGACGTTGATCCGCAAGGTTCGACGGGCAATCCGATGGAAAAAATGAAATCGACATTCGAAGAGAATGTCCTGAATCAAGAAAAGAATCATACTTCGATCAAAACGAAAATCACACACAAGGTCCGCATGCGGACGCTTCGCCGCCGTCTGGGCGTATCCGCCGCAGCGTTGGTCATGGTGTTCGCGTTAGGCTTCACCCTCTTACATAAGGGCGTCGTCGTCAATGCCGCCAAAGAAGTATCGGTCGTATCGATCGATATCAAACCGAGTTTCAAGCTTTCGGTCGATGCGAACAACATCGTCATGAAGATCACCGCGATGAACGATGATGCGAAGACCCTCGATGTTTCCGGTCTGGTCGGTAAATCGGCAACGGAAGCGACCCAGGCGATCATCCAATTATCGATCGATGCCGGTTTCCTGAAACCGGACGATCTGGTCACCGATTATGTATTGATCACGACGACCAATACCGATGAAACCAAACCTGAAGCGACCGATGAGTTGAATCAAAGCCTGAAAGACATCATCGCAGCCGGCGGGGACATCAGCGGTTATACCGTCGTCATCATGAAAGCCGATAAAGTAGCGCTCTTCGAAGCCGAAGGCAAGAAAGTTCCGGTCGGTCTCTATGTCATCAACGGAATGATCCAGCATGACGGTGTTTGGCTGAGTGCCGGCGAATATTTCTCGAATCCTGAAAACAAGAAGAATTTTGAAAAGAAGGCGACGATCATCGAACATTCCGTGAAAGTGGAAAAAGCCGTGATCGGACGTTTCCTCGACAAACTTGAAAAAGAAGGCGTCGATGTCAGCGCGTTCAGAACACGTCTGGCGAATCCGACCGAAGACCTCGATGCATTGAAAGCGGAAGTCAGCGCCCTCTGGGGATCAACCCATAAAGACAACGACATCAATTCCGAAAAAGGTAAACCGACCAATCCGGGAAAATCGAATAAGTAATCCGAACCGATGCGCAAGCGTCGGTTTTTTTATGCATTGAAAAGTTGATATTCTTCTTTTTCTTCGTGTTTCCCAAAGACGGATGTGATACGATAATCATAAAGAGGAATGCCATGGATACGATTCAAGCCGCGCTTTATTATGCGAAACAGCAGTTCGAACATGAAGCCGGCGGCCATGATTTTCACCATACGTTGCGGGTCTATCGCATGGCGATGCGCTTGGCGGCTGTCGAAGGGGGCGACCCCCAAATCATCGCCTTGGCTGCGATCCTCCATGATGTGGATGACTATAAACTCTTCGGTTCACCCCAAGGTTCGACCTTGAAAGCGGAAAGTTTCATGCGGGATCAGCACTTGGATCTTGTTTTGGTCGAACAGGTCGCGGAAATCATCCGGACCTTGTCCTTCCGCGGGACGGACAGCACCCCTTGTGAAACCTTGGAAGGAAAGATTGTCCAGGATGCGGATCGCTTGGATGCGATCGGTGCGATCGGCATCGCACGCGCGTTCGCGTTCGGCGGGAACCGCAACCGCATCATGCATGATCCCGATATACCGCCGAACCTGATGATGGATGAAGCAGCCTATAAAACCAACAAAGGTACGACGCTGAATCATTTCTACGAAAAGCTGTTGTATCTGAAAGACCGGATGAACACCGATGCCGCGAAAGAAATCGCCGCGCATCGCCATCATTATCTCGAAGCATTCCTGCAGGAATTCCATGCGGAATGGAATGCGGAAGATACGGAAGAACACAAGTAAAGGGAGGGATAGCGTATGAACGGATTGCTTATATTCGCTTTGTTTCTGGTCGGCTGCTCAGTCTTCGTAAACGGCTGGACCGATGCCCCCAACGCGATCGCGACGGTCGTTTCGACCCGCGTCCTACCTCCCCGGACGGCGATTCTGATGGGAGCGGTCTTCAATTTTTTCGGTGTCTTCTTTACCGGTACAGCGGTCGCTTTGACGACCGCCAGCATCGTTTCGATCAACAGCGGGACCGCCGGACTGATCACCTTGGCCTCCGCCCAATTAGCCATCGTGCTGTGGGCCGTGTCCGCCTGGCGTTTCGGTATTCCCACCAGCGAGAGCCATGCGCTGATCGCCGGGTTGATGGGTGCCGGGATGTCGCTCAACGGATTCGCTTCCTTCAACTGGATCTCCATCCAGAAAGTATTCATCGGGCTGTTCATATCCACCGTCGTCGGATTCGTGTTCGGTCTCTATGTGACGAAACTCATCAAACGTTTATCCGCGAATATGAAGCGCCGCAGCGCGAACAAATTCTTCTCGCGCGGTCAAATCGTCAGCGCCATGCTGATGGCCTATACCCATGGGGCACAGGACGGGCAGAAATTCATGGGCGTCATGTATCTGGTTCTGATCGTCGGAGGTGTCTATCCGGCGATGCAAGGCGGCATCATGCGGATTCCTGTCTGGATCATGATCTTCTGTTCGGCTGTGATGGCGATCGGGACTTCCATCGGGGGTTACCGCATCATCAAAGCGATGGGCCTGGATATGGTCCGTCTGGAAAAATATCAAGGTTTCAGCGCCGAAATCGTCGCGTCATTCAGCATGCTGGCGGCGACCTTCTACGGTATCCCCTTAAGCACGACCAACACCAAGGCGACCGCCATGATGGGCGCCGGTGCTTCGCAGGGGATCAATACGGTCGACTGGGGCATCGCGAAAGAGATGATGACGGCCTGGATCCTGACTTTCCCCGCCTGTATGCTGCTGGGCTACGTATTCGCAACGGTTATCCGATCCATCCTGATCTAACGAGGTAAATAAACATGAACAAGTTCCTGAGTCAAATCCGCCATGTCATTATTCCATCCGGCATCGATTATTTCCAAATGTTCACGGTCGGCGCGGAGATTTCGCTGCGTGCCGCCCAGTCCCTCCAGATCGCGTTCACCGACGAACGGATCAACATGGATGAATTGCGCAACATCAAAGAGATCGAGCATGAAGGGGACCGCCATGTCCATGATTCCCTGAAAATCCTCGAGGAAGCGTTCATCACACCGATCGATCAAGCCGATCTGATCGATATTCTGAAAGCGATCGAGAATGTCACCGATCACATCGATTATGTGGCTGCGCATCTGTACATGCTGAACATCACCGAGAGCGACCGTTATCTGCAGGCGTTCATCGATACCTTGGTGTTGTCCTGCCAGAAAGTATTGGATCTGATGGTCTGTCTGCGTAATTTCAAGAAACTCGACCTGAAAAAGATGTATGAACTGATCGAAGAAGTCAACGAACTTGAAGAAATCGCCGACCGCATCTATCTTGAAAGCATGCGCGAACTCTTCACCAACGGCAGCGAGCTGTTGCTGGTCATCCAGAAAAAAGAAATCTATCAGCGACTTGAAGATGCGTTGGATCGCACCGAAGACGCGGCCAATGCGGTCGAGAAA
>JBAVGP010000171.1:0-4068 GCA_049684955.1 Erysipelotrichaceae bacterium | reverse complement strand
GGAAGGAGTTCCTCCAATTCCATCTGAGCCATCTCTTTCATCTCCGCATCGTCTTCCTTCAGCATATGCTCAGCCTGATCGATATGCGAAAGGACCTGCTTCAATTGCTTGTAGGTCTCGACCGTTTGACGCAGACCGGCTTGTTCCTTGTTGAGTTTGGCCATTTCACGGGGATTGGCCATGATTTCGGGGCGCACTAAAACATCGTAGAGTTCTTCGAATCGACGAAGCATTTCTTCTAAGCGTAAAAACATGGGATCCATCGTTTTTCTCCTTTAGGTGATTTCCAGCGTAAGATTTCGTATCCAGGTCCCGGCGAAGTAACGTTTCAATCCTACGACCACGCGTACCAATTGTTCGACCTGAACCAAGAGGAAGACCAGGGCGATGCTTTGGATGTGCAGGATCGAGACGAAGAAGAACGCGGTCGGAAGACCGACCAGCCAGAGGATGCCGGAATCGAGGAACGCCAGGAATTTCGAATCTCCGCCGGCACGCAGCGAGGCGAAGATGATGACATTGAATAAACGTAATGAGAGACGTACGGCGAAGACGCGGACGATCAGGATCGCCTGGGAAATCACGAAGGGATCCTCGAGTCCGAACATCGATACCAGCGGTTGCGCCGTCAACAGCACGTTGATAGACAGAACCAGCGAGAAGATCACCGCGACAGAAATGAATGCGTTGCCGGTCTGTTTGGCGCGTTTCAGATCGCCGCTGCCGAGTTCCGCACCCAGGATCGCCGCGTTGGCGGTGCTGATGCCTTGGATCAGAAACAGGAAGAGATTCCCGATTTGGACTGCCACATAATAGCTTTCCATCGCCTGGGAACCAAGACGTCCGAAGATGACGATATACAGCGTAGAACCGATCGCGAACATCGTTTCATTGAAGATCAACGGTGAGGAACGACGCAGGATGACTTGGATGAAATTGCGGGTGAATCCGAACATTTCCTTCAACTTCCCCATGAACTGCTGGTTGGTTCGATAGGAATAGACGATATACGTCAGGAGTCCGAGCGTTTGGGCGATCAGCGTACCGAATGCGGCACCGCGTACACCCATCACAGGCAAACCGAACAGACCGAAGATGAGGAGATAGCTGAGTCCGATCTTCAGCGCCATCGCGGCGGTTCCGATCAACAACGGGATATGTGTCTTATGGACCGAGCGATAAGCGAAACTGAAGGTCATCATCAGGATCGTCGGGATATATCCGTATAAGGCGACGCTCAGGTAATCGGAAGCGGAAGACAGGACGTTCGCATCGTTGATATAGAAGCGAAGCAGCGGTCCACTGAAGAAGAAAGCGGCCAGCGCGAAGACCAACGCGATGAAGGTCGTCATCAGTAAGCCGAGTCCGAATGATTTACGCAGACGGCTGGTGTCTTTCGCACCGTAGAACTGGGTCATGAAGATCGCGGCGCCCGAAGCGGCACCGAAGGCGACGGTGATCGCCATCGTATCGATCTGGGCGGCGGTACCGACCGCGGTGACTTGGCCGATTTTCGCGACCAACATCGTATCCACGATTCCCATCGCACTCGAAAGCAATTGTTGGAGGGCGAGCGGAAGCGAAATCAGCAGCAGTTTCTTATAGAATTCACGGGTTCCGAGATAAGGCTGGATGGCTTTCTGAAAGCTCATCTACCTGACCAATTGCGGTTTGTCTTTGACCTCGTGGCAATGGCGGCAACGCGCTTCATAACTTTCCGCCGCGCCGACCATGATGATCGGATCGAAATAACTGGCCGGTTTCCCGTTGACCAAGCGTTGGGTACGGGTCGCCGGAGCACCGCAAACCATACAGACAGCGGTGAGTTTCGTGACGAATTCCGCCGTCGTGATCAGCTTCGGCATGACGCCAAACGGTTCGCCTCTGAAATCGGTGTCCAGGCCGGCACACATGACACGTTTGCCCTGTTTCGCCAGCAAATCACAGACCGCGACGATGTCTTCCGAAAAGAATTGGACTTCATCGATCGCGATGACATCCGTATCGTCCTTGATATAGTCCAGAATGTCTTTCGGACCATTGACGATGATCGATTCGACGGAAGATCCGCCATGCGAGACGACGCGTGTTTCGCTGTAGCGATTATCGATCGCAGGCTTGAAAACCAGGATGTTCTTCTTTGCGAATTCCAGGACTTTGATCCGTCGGATCAATTCTTCGGTTTTACCCGCGAACATGCAACCCGCGATCACTTCGATATAACCCGGGCGATATAGTTGATACATCATAATTGGCACCTCTTTTTACGTTCTTATTTTACCATAATTCCCATAAGTCTTGACCTTGAATCGGAGCGGACAGAAAAAAGGAACAGGTTATTCTGTTCCTTCTTGTGCTTTCGGCTCTTCGGATTTAACGCCGTATTTACGGTTGAACTTTTCGATACGACCTTGGGCTGCGGCGAAACGTTGACGTCCGGTATAGAACGGATGGCAGTTCGAGCAGGAGTCGATACGGATTTCCTTTAAGACTGAACCGGATTCGAATTCGGAACCGCAAGTCGTGCAGTGGACGGTTACTCTGTTATACGTAGGATGAATGCCTTTTTTCATGTAGTGTGTCTCCTTCCGCCTTGGATTACATGTCAATCCAAAGTAAGTGCGTGTTTAGTTTATCATAGGTAAATACAATATGCAAGAAGCTAATTCAGATCGAGTTTCAAATCGCCGTCCTTGATTTTTCCCATCCTGCGCAGGACCCATGCGAAGGATAAGGTCAGCACGATCGGAAGGACGAAATGGAGCAGGACGACCGATAAAAACACGCTCATCGAGAAGCCCATATCCTGGAATGTGGTGAATTGTCCGACCAGTCCGCTGGTGCCCATTCCGGCGCCGGCTGCGATGTTGGTCATCTTGAAGACGGTGGCGGAAAGCGCTCCGCCGATCATTCCTGCCAATGAAGGCGGCAGGAGTACCCATGGATTTTTTAGTACGTTGGGGAATTGCAGTTTGCTTGTGCCGATGCCTTGCGCCACAAGTCCGCTGATTCCGTTGTCTTTGAAGCTCATGACAGCGAATCCGATCATCTGTGCGGCACATCCGGCGGTCGCGGCGCCTGCCGCCAACCCGCCCAGTCCCAACATGATGGCCAGCGCTGCGCTGGATATCGGACCGGTCAAAGCCCAGCCGACAATCAATGCGACGACAGTCCCTGTGATCAGGGGTTGCGCCAAGGTCGCGTTCATGATGATCTGACCGAGGAAAGTCATGAAACTGCCGATCAGCGGGGAAACTGTTATAGAAACGAGATAGCCGGTGACCATCACGGTCATCGGGGTCAGGATGATGTCGATCTTCGTTTCACCGGAGACCGCTTTCCCTAATTCGGTACCGATGATCGCCGCGATGAGCGCTCCGGCCGGACCGCCGCCGACGGCACCTAAACTGCCGCTGATGATACTGGTGAACATGACAAGCGGGGGTGCCTGGAGTTTATAGGCGACCGCGACACCGATGGCGGCTCCCATATACTGCATGGCGAAGGTCCCCAAGGTGACCATACCGGACGAAATTCCGTTCGCCCCGAACCAAATCGCGGATTGTTGACCGAGGGTCTTGATGATCAGACCTACGACCAACGATGAGAACAGTCCTAAAGCCATGGCAGACATCGCATCGATTCCATAACGCTTCGCGCTGATGACGATGTTCTTCCTCTTCAGAAACTCATGCATTAACTTTCCCTTTCACTGCGGAACGGTCATACGTTCCGGTTGGAGTCACAGTCGGCGCATCGGCCCCGTGATTGTCATCATTATGCCATGACCTATGCGTGAAAACAATAGAAGAACTTCGGGGAAAAGCGATAATTACGACACTTTCCGATACTGCGGCAAGCAAAGGGAGAATACGGCTGGGAACTGTGCTAAACTTAGATTGACCATGCGTAAGGAGATCAACCATGACAGAAACATCCCATGTCTTTCAGAGCTATACTTCCCAAATCAGAACGATTTTCGAGAAATTCCAATCCACCCAAGGCGAAGCTTTGGACAAGACCGCCGATAAGATCGTCGCCGCTTACGGTAACCATAAGCGTTTCCTG
>JBAVGP010000170.1:0-3206 GCA_049684955.1 Erysipelotrichaceae bacterium | reverse complement strand
TGACGCGGCGAATGATGAGATTCATTAGGGGCACCTACTTTCCGAGGCAGAAACGGCTGAACAGTTCGTTCAGCAGGAAATCCTTGTCGACAGGATGGAGGATTTCGCTTAAACGCAGAAACGATTCTTGCAGGTCGACGGCGACCAGATCCAGCTGGATTCCCTCATTGAGTCCTGTCAATGCGCTGCGCATGGCGTCCAAAGAGCGTGAAGCCAGTCCGATTGTCCGTTCGTTGACCAGCGCCCCGGTCGCCAGGACTCGCTGATGATCCGCGAAACGGTCGTTGATTGCTTGGATCAACGCATCGATCTCGCCTTTCATGGCGCTGACCGAGATGCCTTGATCGACAGATGTAATATCGGTTTTATTATAGATGACCAAGCGCTTTTGCGGATCGGTCAAATCAAGTAAGGTTTGGTCTTCCGTATCGATCTCACGCGACGCATCCAATACCAACAGGATGAGTTCGGCTTCTTCCAAGGCCTTCATGGTCTTTTCGATGCCGATCTTTTCGATGAAATCGAAGGTTTCCCGAATGCCTGCCGTATCGATCAGATGCAAGGTCACATTCTGAAGACGGATGGTCCCTTCCACCAAATCGCGGGTCGTTCCCGGGATTTCGGTGACGATCGCTTTGTCTTCCTCCAACAAGGCGTTCAACAGACTGGATTTCCCGACGTTGGGTTTCCCGATGATGACGGTCTTGACGCCTTCCTTCATCTGTTTGCCTGAATACGCATCATGTACTATGGTTTCGAGTTTCTTTTCCCATTGTACACACAAGGGCAGGATCATCGCACGGGTCAGTTGTTCGACATCGTCGTATTCGGGATAATCGATATTCACTTCGATATTGGCGATGATGCCGAGTAATTCCTGCATCAGGGGTTCGATGAGTCGTTTGAGTGATCCGCGGATGCCCTGCACCGCCATCGCGGCGCTTTGGGGGCTGTCGGCTTCGATCATATCCTGGATCGCTTCGGCTTGGGTCAGATCGATCCTTCCGTTCAGCATGGCTCGTTGGGTAAATTCACCCGGACGTGCCAGCCGAGCACCGGTACTCAGGACAGCCGCCAGGATGCGGCGGGTGATATAAACACCGCCATGGCAGTGGATTTCCGCGACGTCTTCTTTCGTATAGGATCTGGGAGCTTTCATGAGGAAGACCAAACACTCGTCCAAGGTCTCATGGGTATGCGGATCCTTGATGAATCCGTACTTCACGGTATGCGTCGGGATCTTAGAAAAATCCTTTGAAGTCAGCGTCGAAAGGATCTCCCTTGCGCGATCCCCGCTGATGCGGATCACGGAGATCGCCTGTTCGCTTAACGCGGTTGAAATCGCAACGATGGTTTCGCTGAACATACCTTTACCTCCGATAGACGAAGACACGGATTACCCGTGTCAGTTTTCTTCTTCCAGACAGCCAAGCGTATCCAAGATACGGTTAAGATCTTCATCGTCACTGAAGGTAATGATGATCTTCCCCTCTTCGACTTTGACTTTGCTTTGGACTTTCTTCTGCACCAATTCGACGACATAACGATAATCTTTCTTTTCTTTTTCGATGGATTGTTTCTTGGGTTGGGAGTATTCCTTCACCAATTGTTCGACGGCCCGTACCGACAGGTTTTCCTTCAGGATGCGTTTCGCCAGCTTTTCGATCTCCGCATCGTCCCCTAAGGTGATCAGCGGACGGACATGCCCCATCGTCAGTTTGTTTTCACGCACCAGGTTCTGGACGCTTTCGGGAAGTTTACGTAAACGCAGGATGTTGGCGATATGTTCGCGGCTTTTCCCGACTTTCTTGGCGACTTGTTCCTGCGTCAGACCCATGCGGTCGATCAGCAGGCTGTAGGCGTTGGCTTCTTCCATGGTATTGAGGTTTTCGCGCTGGATGTTTTCGATGAGGGAGATCTCCATCATCTCTTCTTCGCTGAAATCCATGATGATCGCGGGGATGCTTTTCAGTTCAGCTTCTTTCGCGGCCCGTACGCGCCGTTCACCGGCGATCAACTGATAACCGCTGACTGCCTGGCGCACTAATACCGGGGTGAAAACCCCATGTTGTAGGATGGATTGGGCTAGTTCGGTGATTTTTTCGGGATCGAAGACGATGCGTGGCTGATAGGGATTCGGATGGATCTTCGATAGTTCGATCTCTTCTTTGGGGAACGAACCGTCGTTCCCTTTTTGGATTTCTTCCAAAACGGAACTGACGTTTTCACCGAATATCGCACCTAATCCTCTGCCTAGACGGCTGTTGTCGCTCATGCTTGTCCCTCCCCTTCGTTTTGGGCGATGACTTCTTTGGACAGCGCGGCATACGCGCGCGCCCCTTCCGAACGGACATCATATTCGAAGATCGATTGACCGCGCGACGGCGCCTCGGAAAGGCGTGTGTTGCGTGGAATGAAACTCTTGTAGACTCTTTCTTTGAAATACTTGCGGACTTCCTGCTGGATTTCGACACTGAGTCGCGTACGTGAATCGAACATCGTCAGCAGGACGCCTTCGATGAATAGTTTATCGTTGAACAGTTTCTGTACCAGACGGATCGTGGATAACAGCTGGGTCAGTCCTTCAAGGGCATAATATTCGCACTGGACCGGGATGATCACCGAATCGGCGGCGGTCAGCGCGTTGGTATTCAACAGCCCCAATGAGGGCGGGCAATCGATGATGATGAAATCGTACATCGGTTTCACCACGTCGAGTTTGTTTTTCAATAAGCGTTCGCGGCCGACTTTGAATTCGACCATTTCCAGATCCGCGCCGGCCAGATCGATGGTGGCGGGAATCAAGGTCAAGGGCGGCATCTTGATGACGACCGAAGCCTGGATCACACTGATATCGTTCAACAGCACATCATAGGCGCTGTATTTGATGTTTTGACGGGACGCTCCGACGCCTTGGGTGGTATTGCCCTGCGGATCGAAATCCACAAGTAAAACCTTACGCCCCAAATATGCCAGACCGGCAGCCAGATTGATGCTGGTGGTCGTCTTCCCGACGCCCCCTTTTTGATTTGCCACTGCGATGATTTTACCCATGAAAACCCTTCCTTTCGTCTATTTCGGAAAATGTAGGATGATCTTGATCTCCTTATCGTTTTCCTCGACTCTTTTATGCACTTCCACACCGGTCTTTTCGATCATCCCGATGGTCGCGTCGATCGTGTTGATGGCGATTTTCAGGTTACGAG
>JBAVGP010000169.1:0-2588 GCA_049684955.1 Erysipelotrichaceae bacterium | reverse complement strand
TCAATGTGATGGAAGCATCGAAGAACGCCCAGACGCGATGGCCGATATGGTCGAGCTGGAAATTATACCAGGTGATGAACTTCGCCGCCGCGTTCAGCAACGCCCAGAGCCCGTAGATGAACGGGATCATCGCCCCGAAGAAAACCGGGAAATTCAGTACCAGCAGAAACAGGATGAAGATCGACATGCCATAGAGGATGCCGTTGCTGCGTTTGGCTTTGTCTTTTTCCAAAAATCCGATGACGACGCGGCTGATGCTCAAGACGAAAAGCAAGATTAGATTGATGCGGTAGAAAAGATCGAAAACCCACTGCATCTGGATCAAAAGGATGCTGCCTAAGCAGATCAGCAAGACACCGTAGAATACGACCGAAACGGATTGGATTCTTTCGCGCAGCATACTTCTCCCCTTTTTCAGTCTATTGTATCATCTGCCCGCGATGATTCACACCGATTTCAATTCACATTCCCTTCCTGCTTTGATATACTAAAGCAAGAGGTGACCTTATGCCCATACAACATGACATAAATTTCGATACGTTGTTCGAGACGATTTTGAAACTGGAAACCAAGGAGGAGTGCTATGCCTTCTTCGAGGACTTATGTACTTTCAACGAGATATCGGATATGCGCGACCGGCTGGAAGTGGCGACATTGCTGATGAATGGCAGCACTTACGAACAGATCGAGGCGCAGACGCACATGAGCAGCGCCACGATATCACGCGTCAACCGATGTCTCCAACATGGCAGCGGCGGCTATCGGACAGCGATCCTGAAAGCGAAAAAATAATTCGCTTTTTTTGTGCTTTATCTCTTTACTTTATTAAAGTGTTAAAGTATAATGACACCTATACAGGGAAAGAGGAACACTTTATGAAAAAACTACTCACGATTTTATTGGTCATGCTGCTTGCCGCATGCACCGCGACCGGTGCGAAAGACACGAGCCTCACCGACATAACGAAGAAAGGCAAACTGGTGATCGGATTTACCGAGTATCCCCCGCTGGGATTCACCGAGAACGGAACCGTGACCGGCTTCGATGTCGACATCGCCAAAGAAGTCGCCAAACGTCTGGGCGTCGAAGCGGTCTTCCAGATCATCGACTGGGATGCGAAAGTGCTCGAACTGAACTCCAAGAGCATCGATGTGATTTGGAACGGTTTGACCATCACAGCGGAACGCGAAAAAGAAATCCTGTTCTCGAAGCCATACTTCGACAACCGCATCGTCATCTTAACCAAATCCGGTTCGACCGTCGATACGATCGCGGCATTGTCCGGTTTGAAAGTCGGCGTCGAACTGCAGAGTTCGGGTCAGAGCGCGCTTGAAAAGAGCACCGTTTTCGCCAATCTGAAGGAAATGGTCAAATACTCCGCGATGAGCGAGGCGATCCTCGACTTGAACGCCGGCGGAATCGACGCGATCGTCGCGGATGAAATCTACGCCCGCTATGCCGTTTCCAAGAGTCCCGCCAACTACCGCATCGCCCAAGAAGTCTTCAATTCGGAAAACTATGGCATCGGCTTCCGTATTGCCGACGTCGCGCTGCGTGACAAGATCGACAAGATCATCGACGCGATCGCCGCCGACGGCACCGGATCGACGATATCGAAAAAATGGTTCGGCGCCGATCTGCTGAAACGCTGATATGGTCGCCTATTGGCTTCAAATCCTTCCCACGATCGCCCAAGGGTTCAAAACCTCGATCTTCGTCTACCTCCTGACGATGTTGCTGGCTTTGCCTTTGGGCTTAGCTTTGGGATTGATGGCGGATATGTGGAAACCGGCCCGGCCGATCATCGGCATCTTCACCTGGATCATCCGCGGTACCCCGCTCCTGCTTCAACTTTACGTCACGATGTACGCGATCCCTTTGATCATCCCGATGCGCATGGACCGATTGTTCGCCGGGACATTGACCTTCGTGATCAACTATGCTGCGTATTTCGCCGAGATCTTCCGCAGCGGCTTGGCGATCATCCCCTTAGGGCAATGGCAAGCCGGCCAGGTGCTCGGGCTGAAAAAACGCGAGATCATCTTCCATATCATCCTGCCGCAGATGTTCCGGAATACATTATTGCCGCTGATCAACGAAGCCATCACCTTAGTGAAGGACACTTCCCTCCTGGCGGCGATCGCGATCGGCGAGATGCTGCGCAATGCCAAGGAAATCGTCGGCCGCGACCTGCGCGTCGATGCGTTGGTGATCGCCGGATTGTTCTATCTCTTCTTCAGTTTCATCGTCGTGAAAATCGGGAAACGTCTTGAACTGACTTTCCTGAAACAGATGTAGGTACCCTATGATCCAACTCAACAAGATACGTTTCGCCTATGACAAAGAAGTGATTTTGAAGGGCATCGGTTTCACGATCGAAGAAGGCGAGATCGTTGGGATACTCGGTCTCAGCGGCAGCGGAAAAACCACCCTCCTGAAGATCTTGAGCGGCTTGCTCATGCCGGATGATGGAAGTTATCTGATCGACGGGCTGCAGGCTTTCGACAAGCAGCGCAAGACCGACAAGATCGCTTCCGAACTGGGCGTCGTCTTCCAGCAGTTCAACCTGTTCCCGCATCTCACGGTGC
>JBAVGP010000168.1:0-1691 GCA_049684955.1 Erysipelotrichaceae bacterium | reverse complement strand
GTTTTCGTCCTGCCTATGCCTGAGAACGATAATCTGCTGTATGCTTTCTATGATAAGCTGCTGCTTGCGCTGCGGGATTATTATACATGCGCCGCGTTTCCTACGATCGAGCGGATGAACGAATTCTGCGAACTCTGGTTCTGTGTTCCGCGACGACTGCGTCCGATCACGGAAATCTTCATCCTGAGCGCGTATGACGCGCATCCTTTTAGCGACTTGATCGATCTGCGTCCGATCCTGCGCATGTTTCCTTCCCATCCCTTGGAAATGCTGGCCTGCGGCTTCGTGGCGGCCGCCCAGGAGCGTTATCTGTTGTCCGCAAGACTTACGGACCGTATCGATAAAAGCGCCTGCACCGGCGAACTGCCGGCCTTCCTGCTGGGGTTGATCCAACGTTATATCGCGTGCGTCCTGGGGCAGGAAGCGCATCCTGTCCAGATCGTCATCGATGCGAAAGACCATCCGCTGAAGATCTTGTCTTTGCATACCTTCATTTTCCGCTTGGGCAGGCATGCGTTACGTCGGAATCGATTCGACCAGGCGTGCTTCTATTTCAGCGGCTTGGAAGGTTGCGGGCAACCTTTCGGCATCTACGCCGCTTTGATCGCGGACCGTCCGTATCGCGGTAATGCGCCGCGCAATCCGAAACTGAAGTGTATCACTGACTATCTTTACCTAAAAAATAAAGTGGATGACACCGAGCGGCTGGCTTTCTTGATGACACGCATCTTTCCGCTGATGGGCGAGCGCGAACGTTTCATCGTGATCTTCCTGCGCGTCGAAGTCTTAGCGTTGGTGCAGCGCACGCAGCGCTATAAGTCCGCTTATCTCTATCTGTACCGGCTCGATCCGTCGCGCAACGCCTGAAATACGCTCGTCAGCCGGCTTATTTCCGTTTTGCGCAACATTCTTCAGGAATCTGCGCCGCATGGTAGAGTTCTCTG
This sequence comes from Erysipelotrichaceae bacterium, assembly GCA_049684955.1. GTDB lineage: Bacteria > Bacillota_I > Bacilli_A > Erysipelotrichales > Erysipelotrichaceae > GWE2-51-13. The sequence continues at coordinate 747 of JBAVGP010000168.1, read as the reverse complement.
CGAAGGGAGTGAAGCAACGCGATCCCCTATGCCGAAACGGGATCGAAATGTCGGTTCCAAAATGGCAGGGAAAGAAAGCTTGGTCGTTTTCTTTCCCTTTTTTTTTTGATTGAAAAGAAATCCAAACATGGTAGAATGTATTAGGAAAAGGAAGGTGACGTTATGACTGATTTTTGGTTATCGATTGGCTTCACTCTGCTCGGGATGGCAATCGGGGGCGGACTGGGATTCTATTTCACCCGTAAGATGCTGATGAAGCAACTCAAAGAGAATCCGCCGATCAATGAAAAAATGATCCGCGCAATGTTTTTGCAGATGGGAAGAAAACCTTCCGAAGCGCAAATCAAGCAAATCATGAAATCGATGGGGCAATATCGCTAGAGACACAGCTTGACTGTGTTTTCTTTTTAAGGAGGAAAAAGATGTTACGATTCGGAATCATCGGATGCGGGAAGATCACAGAACGATTTCTTATCGGCTGCAAGTTGGTCGACGAGGCGGAAGTGGTCGCGGCGGCTTCCAGGGATTTGGATAAAGCGGAGAAGTACTGCGCACAGCACGGCATCAGCCTTGCCTACGGCTCCTACGAAGCCCTCTGCAAGGACATCACCGTCGACGCTGTCTATATCGCCACGCCGCCGTTCGCCCACTATGCGTTGTGCAAAATGGCGCTGGAGAACGGAAAACACGTCTTATGCGAAAAACCGTTCGTCGTCAATGAAGAAGAAGTCGCCGAACTGTTCGCAT
>JBAVGP010000167.1:0-6062 GCA_049684955.1 Erysipelotrichaceae bacterium | reverse complement strand
CAGGAAAACATAGACCGGTCCTTGCAGGATGGATGCTTCCTCGGCACTCTTCAGTTGCGTCGCGATGACCGTCATCAAGATCTGGATCAGCGCCATCCCGCAAAACAGGAAAAGGATACATAAAAGGATACTGAATCCGAACGACAGATCCAGATCCATCTTTTCAATTAGGATTCTGAAACTGACCGTGGCGCGGTCGACCAGTCCGAATTGTGATCCCCACACCAGCAAGCCTCTGCCCAGATCTTCCTGATTACGCAAATAAGCGAAGAAACCGAAGATACCTAATGCGAAACCGCCTTGCAGAAACATCGTCAGCCATCCGCTCAGCAATTTCGAGCGATAATGGGAATCCACATCGGTGGCGCTCAACACCATATCCAAGACATTCGAAGCTTTTTCACCGACGACTTCATTGGAGGTCATCGCGGTGAAGTTGAGCACCATGAAGTACACCGCGGTCAGGATCATGAAAACGAAATTCTCGCGTCCGATTGGTTTGGGGATGCTTTCGCCTGCGAATTCGATCTTTACTCCTTCATATGCTGCGATCAGTTCGATCACGCTGGGATTGTGCTCGAAAAGAAAGGTATTCTTGTGGATAGCCGTCAAGAAGCTTTGCATCTGAAGGCGTTGGATCATGTCGCCTGTGATGCCTCGGACGCTAAACCCGTCTTCCGCCAGACTTATTTTGATATCCGCGTCGGCTGTCAGTGTAAATCCGTAGTTGTTGGCGAATTCTTCCTCGATTTTCGCGGACTTGTCGAGGTAGGTAATGGGCGTTAGCCCTGACGTCGTGAATCCGAAAAAGGAAGCCAGTTTATCGATGTTCAGCAAGCATCCGATCAGAATCACTAAAAGGATCTGCGAAACAAGAAAGGTCTTATTCAGAAATCGTCGCTTCAATGAGAATCGGATGAGTTCGTTCATTTCGGACACCTGAGACGGATCAGTTCCTTCACCTTGATCCGTTCCATCGAGAGATCGCTGACGAAATCATCACGCGAAAGCAGATTCAACAGTCGTTTGGCGCGCTGGGGCGTCTGCGTTTTGATGAGTACCGCATTGCCGACCATCTCCATCGCCTCGTCGTCGTGCAGCAGCTGTAAAACCGATACCTGCGCGTTGACTTTGACTGTGCACTTCCCTTCGTCGTTCTTCATCCGATCGAGATTCCCATAGCCCATCGTCTTCCCTTCATGCAGGATCAGAAGCGAATTACAAATGGCGTCGAGTTCGTCGTATTGGTGGCTTGATAGAAGGATGCATTTCCCTTGGGCGGCGAGTTTCAGCAGGAAGTCCTGGGTTTTCTCGAGATTCACGTAATCCAGTCCGGTGAACGGTTCATCCAGAATCACGACTTGCGGATCGTGGATCAGCGCCGCCATGAACTGGACTTTCTGCTGGTTCCCTTTTGACAATTTATGGATCTTCGCGGTGAGCGGAAGCCGGAAATCCAGCGCTTGGGTAAGTTCCCGGACTCGTTGTTCGATCCGGCTGCGTTCCATATTCCGCAGTCTTCCATAGTGATGCAGCGTATCTTCGACCGATAAATCCGTATAGATGCTTCTCTGTTCCGGCAGATAACCGAAATCTGTCCTCACGCCATCCCCGATCTTCTTACCAAGCAGGCGGATCTCCCCTGCGTCTTTCGCGCTCAGTCCCATCAGGCAGCGGAAGAGCGTCGTCTTTCCGCTGCCGTTTTCTCCGCAAACGCCGAGGATCTCATGTTTCTGCACTGTGAACGAGCATGCGACCAACGCTTTATGTTTTCCATAGTTCTTACTGATCCCTTTGACTTCAAGCATGATGATACCTCCGACCTTATCTGCTACGCGGATCGAGTGGTATTTCCTTGCGGATGAATGTATAAGAAAAAGACGGGATTACCCGTCTTTGTTTTCTATTAGATTAATGTCTTATTGTACTATTTTTATGATATAAGCTTCATTATAGGTATAATTTGGCCTATTTACGGAATTCAGGCTTCAATTCCTCGGGTTTGATCTTGCGGAAGTCCACATGACAGTATCCTCCCGGGTTTTTGACCAGGTATTCTTGATGATAATCTTCCGCGGTCCAGAACTTCTTCAGATACTCAAGTTCGAAAACGATGGGTCTCTTATAGTCCTTTTGACGTGATTCGATGAATTCCTGCGCGATTTTGAAGTCTTCTTCATTTTCCGGATAGACCCCGACCCGGTATTGCGTTCCGGCATCGTTGCCCTGCTTGTTGAGGGAAGTCGGGTCGATGATACGGAATAAGTGATCCAGGACTTTCGCTAAACCAAGGATGTTTTCTTCATAGGTGACTTCAACGACTTCCGCGTGCAGGGTCCTGCCGCTGCAGACAAGTTTATAGTCCGGGTCATCGGTCTTCCCTTGGGCATATCCGACGCGGGTTTCATAGGTTCCGATCAAACGATGGAAATATTCTTCGACGCCCCAGAAACATCCGCCTGCCACGACGATTTTTTTCATACATTATCCTCCTGTTTCGCCCATCGGATGATTTTGTCAAACGCTTGGTCCAGGGCGATCGGATCCAGCGCATTCACCCAAGTCGCCGTGCTTTGATGGCGGAACCAGGTGCGTTGACGTTTTGCGAACTGACGGGTATGGATGAGTATGGAGAGGAGGGTTTCCTCCAATCCAGCTTTCTCTTCAAGATAGTCCTTCCATTCTTTGTATCCGATGCCTTGGAAACTCTGATAGGTCCACGTGGCAGGATCCCCGAAGCAACGTTTCACTTCGTTGATCAGTCCGTCTTCGACCATCGTGCGGATCCGTTCGTCGATCCTTTTTTCCAATACGGCATTGGGTACATCGAGTACGATCATGGTAACATCATAAATCGGTTTTTTCTCTTGTTTTGCTTCGCGCTCAGATTTCGTTTCTCCGCTTTTGGCGATCTCCAAAGCTCTGAGGATGCGTTTGCGGTTATTCACATGGATGGATGCGGCGGATACCGGATCCAACTCGATCAGTTTGGCATAGAGGGTCGCGTTATCTTCGTCGCTGGTCGGGATCGTACTCTCTTCGTGCTCGAAATCATAATCATAGAGCACCGCTTTGAGATAAAGACCGGTTCCGCCGACCAGGATCGGGATTTTCCCTTTCGCATGGATACTGTCGATCGCTGCCCTGGCCTCTTTTTGAAAGTCATAGACGCTGTAATGTTCGTCGAGATCGCGGGTATTCAGGCAATGATGGGGGATGCCCTGCATTTCCGAAGCGGATATTTTGGCTGAACCGATGGTTAGGTCACGATAGACCTGGATACTGTCCCCGGAGATGATTTCGGTATCCAGCACTTTCGCCAAACGGATGCCGAACGAGGACTTACCGGTCGCGGTCGCACCGGCGATCACGATCACTTTCTTCATCGTCCGAACTCCTTGAACAACTGTTCATCACTGAGTTTGATGAACGTCGGACGGCCGTGGGGACAATTGAACGGTTGGCGGCACTGTGCGAGTTCGTTGACGATATTGGACATTTCAGGCAGCGTCAATGCTTTATTGAAGCGGATCGAGGCATGGCAAGCCAAGGAAGCCAACGCGTCGGCTCGTACTTTCTCCAGCGAGATCGAACGTTGGGATTCGAAGGAATCGACCATATCGTTCAGAAAGGCGGTTTCGTCCACATCATTGAGCCATAAAGGCAAGGTGCGTACCAACAGGCTGTTGCCCGAAAGACGCTCGATGGTGATATCGATCTGTTTCAGAAGGTCCTGGAGTTCTTCGAAGCGCGCCATCACGCTCGCCTTGGTCTCGATCAGGATCGGTATCGTCAGCGTTTGGAAAGAAGATGCTGAATGCAGGAGGAGTTCCTGGAATTTCTCATAGTTCACCCGTTCTTTCGCCGCATGCTGGTCGATGATGTATAGACCGTCGGAAGCGGAGGCAAGGATGTAACGTCCGTGCAGTTGCGCAAGAACGGTGAGATGCGGAAAGACGGAAGCATTTTCAATCGGATGAGATGCTGGAACCGCAATCGGTTCTTCACGGACTTCGGGTTGGATTTGATATTGGTTTACTGCAGGATAGAAATCCGGATGATCAACATTGAACAGCGGATCTTGGACCATTACGGGGTCACTTGTCGCAAGCTTGACCGCCGGAGCTGCCATATAAGCCCGCAGATACGCGGAAAGCTGGTCGACGATCAGATAGAAAAGCTGTTGTTCCTTGGAAAGACGGATTTCCCACTTCGACGGATGGATATTCACATCGACCAAGGAGCTGTCTGTGCGGATATGCAGCACGATGATGGGGAAACGGTCGGGGGAGAGGAAAGGACGATAGGCTTCCATGACCGCTTTCTGGATCTGCCAGGAACGGATGATGCGATGATTGAGGAAGATGAAGATTCCTTTATTGTTTGAGCGGGACTGCGAAGGCAGGATGAAAGCCCCAGTGATCGCGAAGTCATAGTCGGCTGCGGAGAATTCCTTCGCAAGCCGTGCGACCGGACTGGATAAGGTGCGGGCGATGCAATCGATCAATTGGCCGTTCCCGGAGGTTTCCAATACCGTTTTCTCATCGGCAATCAGTTTGAACGCGACTTCCGGATAACATAATGCGAATTTCTCGATCAAATCGGTGGTGATCGAAGCTTCATACTGCGGGGTTTTGAGATGTTTCAAGCGTGCCGGTGTTTTCCGGAACAGACTTTCCACGCGGATCGTCGTCCCTTGTGCGCAGGCATGCGGTCGTACCATGCTTCTTGTCCCATAATCGATCTGCACGTAAGTCGCTTCCTTGCCGTCGGAAGTGGTCAAGGTTGTTTTACTGACGGATGCGATGGAAGGTAATGCTTCGCCCCGGAAACCGAGGGTATGGATACTGAAAAGATCGTTCTGGGTTGAAATCTTGCTGGTGGAATGACGTTCAAACGCAAGCAGAGCATCGGTGCTGTCCATCCCGTTTCCGTTATCTTCGACTTCGATACTATCGATGCCGCCTTCCGTGATGCGGATCGTGATATAGGTCGCATGCGCATCGAGCGAGTTTTCCACCAGCTCCTTGACGACGCCCATCGGACGCTCGACGACTTCGCCGGCGGCGATCATATTGGTCAGATGTTCATCAAGACGATGGATGATAGCCATTGCGGTTCCGCCTTTCTATTTCTGCAGTTTCTTCCATTCATTCAGATAACGCAGCGCTTCCAACGGCGTCGTGTTATCGGGGTCGATCTGTTTCAACTGGTCTTCGATCTGCTGGAGATGCTTGGGTATGGTCACCATTTCCACGATTTCCATGGATTGCTGGACGATGCGTCGTTTACTTTCAAGGTCTTTCAAGAGATGTTTGGCGCGATCGAGCACCGCATCGGGGATCTTCGCGAGTCGTGCGACGTTGACGCCGTAGGAACGGTCGGCTTTCCCGTGTTTCACGCGGTAGAGGAAATGGACGTCGTCGCCTTCCTCATGCACTTCCACATGGAGATTCTTGACTTGGGTTAACGATTGGTCGAGCTGCGTCAATTCGTGATAATGGGTGCTGAACAGTGTTTTGCTTCCGATGATGGTCGCGATATATTCGACGATCGCTTGAGCTAAGGCCATTCCGTCGTAAGTCGAGGTTCCCCGTCCGATTTCATCAAAGAAGACCATCGATTGTTTGGTCGCGCCGCTCAAGGCCAGATTCGCTTCGATCATCTCGACCATGAACGTCGATTTACCTTGCAGGATATCGTCGCTGGCACCCATGCGGGTGAAGATTTTGTCGATCAAAGGCAGATGCGCTTTTTGCGCAGGGACATAGCATCCGATCTGCGCCATGATGACGATCAGCGCGACTTGACGCATATAGGTGCTTTTCCCACCCATATTTGGGCCGGTGATGATCTGGATCGGACTTTCTTCACTGATTTTGCATGAATTGGATACATATTTCGTATGTTTCTCGAGAATAGGATGTCTTCCTTCGATGATTTCAAGTGAGATCCCGTCGTGGAAGACAGGCCGTACATATCCTGCCTGCTGGGAACGCTGCGCCAACGCAAGCAAAACATCCATTTCGCTGATGCTCGTGCCGATCCGCTGGATTTTTGCG
>JBAVGP010000166.1:0-2065 GCA_049684955.1 Erysipelotrichaceae bacterium | reverse complement strand
GCGGTGAACAGGATATCGATGACATTCAACGTCGCGATACGGCTCGACATCCCACCCAGCCGGTTGAAGGATTCACTCGCATCCACGAAGATGTTCGTGTCGCAGAGCTGACTCACCGAGTTGTTTGAGTAACTGGTGATCGAAACCGCGGGGACTTTCTGGACCTTGAGTTCCTGCGCGACATTGATGATATCCTGCGTCTCACCCGTATAGGAAATCAGGATGCCTAAGCGGTCGTTTTTCGACATACGCGCATTGATCAGCATTTCGATGTGGTTATCGAAGCAAGTCGTCGCGAATCCCAGCCGCAAGGCTTTGATTTGTGCGTCCTGGGCGACGATATGGCTTGGTCCGATGCCATAGAAGTCGATCTGTTTGGCTTTTTTCATCAGTTCGATGACGTTGATGAAGGTTTCTTCCTTATTCAGTTCCTTACTGTCGAGGATCGACTTCGCTGAACGATAGGAGACTTTTTCGATGATCTGGCTCAAGGAGTCATGTTTGCGGACCGGATTGCGTGCTTTCTTGAGAATCGAGATCTTATTATAGTTCTCGACTTCCTGCGAAATCTGCACTCTGAAATCGATATAACTCTCGATTCCGAGTTTATTGCATAGACGTTTGATCGTCGTCGGACTGGAAAAGGACTTCTCCCCGAGTTCGACGATGCCGATGTTGCCCATTTCGTCGATATGGTTGATGACATAGTCCGTCACCTGCCTTTCAGCCGGTGTCAGATCTTTGATGCGCATCATCTTCATCAATAAACCCATTTCATTACCTCGCTTATTTCCGCTCAAGGATCGTCAGGTCGTCGTAGGCCATCGCGGCGATGGAGCTCCATGCGCTTTGGCTTTGGATGTTCTTCGCCAGCAGCAGGTTTTCTCTGGCGGCTTTTTTGTCTCCCGCGAAATACCTGAGCTTGGCGATCCGATAATAAGTCAATATCTTTTCCGGATCACGCTGCAGCTGAAGCGAGCTTTCCAGACTCTTTAGGACTTTCATATCATGGTCGATATAGATGGAATAGATCAGCCGGCACTCTTGCAGGATAATAGTCTGGTTCGGCTTCGGCTTCTTTAATATGGATTCGATGCCTGCCAACGCGTTGCCTGCTTCGATGGCGTTTTGCTTCTCGCAGAAATAAGATAATTTCTTACTCAGATATTCCAGTTTTTCTCCCCGCGTCAGCGGTGCGCTTTGAAGCGTATTCAGGGTCGTGACGATCGCATCGTCATCACCCTTCAGTAATTGCGCATTGAGGGAAAAAAGCAACAAGGTCGTTTTACGGTAAAGCAGCCGCAACCGTGGATTCGCCAGCAATGACAGATACAATCCGGGATCGTTTTTCGCGTAAAGGGTGCGTTCGAGTTCAAGCGTCGTCGCTTTACGCAAGCGGCTCAGCATGTAGACAAAAAAAACGACGACCAGAACGATAAGAATTGGATAGATATATTTTACCATAGTCGCCATCAGGATAACCATCCGTTCATAAAGCAGGACAGATCCGATGCTGATTCAGTACTATAAAGTCTGCGCATCGCCAAACCTCCTTGAAGGAGAAACCTTAACGCAAATGCGCTAAGGTTTCAAGGATACTATACGTTGTTTTGATTCTTTTTGACGAGTTTCGTGTATTCGTCATAGACCGTATGCATGTAGTCCGGCGGACATTCCGTCACGTTGGGCGATACGAAGATATACATCTGGAATTTCTTCTGTTCCAGCAATAACGCGGTTTCGGAAACGATGGATTGGGAAATCACGATCGCGGCGATCGTCGAACTTGCGCCGACTTTCTGCGCATAGCCCGGTACCGGTACCAGACTGTCTTCCAGCGGGCAGCAGTTGTCGATCAGGATATCGGCGACATCACCCAGTTTATTCCCGGAAGAATGCGTGGCTTCGGCTTTCTGATGATTCTCACCGCTGGTGATGGCGATGACTTTGCATCCGCGTTTCTTCGCATACATGGCGGCTTCGATCGGAGCTGCATTGAGTCCGCCGTGGGAGTATACGATCATCACTTCACCTTCCTGGAAGTTATAACTTTGGAGGTAATTGG
>JBAVGP010000165.1:0-13377 GCA_049684955.1 Erysipelotrichaceae bacterium | reverse complement strand
GCATGCTTCTTGCTTTAATCGCCGTACTTCACTATAATAGAAGCGTTGAAACGAGGTACACGTATGGAAAAAGAAAAAGTATTGGTGGAAGTATCCGCCCGTCATGTCCACATCACCCAGGCCGATCTTGAATTGCTCTTCGGAGCAGGTTATGCCTTAACCCCTAAGAAACCTTTATCGCAGCCGGGCCAGTATGCCGCCGAAGAACGAGTCGACGTCGTGGGACCGAAAAGCACCATCAAGAATGTCGTCATTCTCGGACCGGTACGTAAAGCATCGCAAGTCGAAGTCTCCCTGACCGATGCCCGCACCTTGGGCGTCGAAGCGATCATCCGCGAATCCGGCCATATCGACCAGACCAAAGGGATCACGTTGGTCGGACCGAAAGGCCAGATCGAATTGTCGCAAGGCGTCATCGCCGCCAAACGCCATGTCCACCTGACACCCGCGACCGCACTTTATTACGGGGTCGAAGATAAACAAATCGTCAATGTCAAAATCGTGACGGACCAACGTTCCCTCACGTTCGGGGATGTCGTCATCCGGGTCAGCGAAACCTTCGCGCCGGCGATGCACATCGATACCGACGAAGCCAACGCCGCAGGAATCAGCGGCAGCGCATTGGGCGAAATCATCGCTTAGAAGCCGTGTCCACGGCTTTTTTCTCGGAGGTACAACCCATGGGATTTCTACCCATCACACTTTTGGATATGCAGAACCGGGGCTGGGAAGCACCGGATTTCGTCTTGGTCAGCGGCGACGCCTATGTCGACCATCCTTCGTTCGGGACCGCCATCATCGGCCGCGTCCTGGAAGCGATGAACTTCAATGTATGCATACTCGCCCAGCCTGACTGGAAGACCGATATCGATTTCACCCGTTACCCCAAACCTAAACTGGGTTTTTTAGTCACGGCCGGCAACATCGATTCGATGGTCAACCATTATACGGTAAGCCGCAAACGCCGCGACAAAGACAACTACACCGACAAGGGCGAGATGGGTCGACGCCCCGATCGTGCCACGATCGTGTATTCGCAGAATCTGCGCCGGCTCTACCCCGATACGCCGATCATCCTGGGCGGCATCGAAGCCAGTCTGCGGCGTATGTCGCATTATGACTTCTGGGACGACAAAGTCCGTTCGTCCATCCTGATCGATTCGATGGCCGATCTTTTAGTCTATGGCATGGCCGAGAATACGATCGTCGAAGTCGCCGAAGCCTTGCACAGCGGTCTCGCGATCAAAGACATCACCTATATCCGCGGGACGGTATGGAAAAGCAAAGAAGGTCCGTTCCCGGACGATGCGATCCACCTGCCTACCTTTGAACAAGCCCGTACCAATAAAGACAAATATGGCGAGAGTTTCGTCCTCCAATACAACAATACCGACGCGATCCTGGCCAAACCTTTACTGGAAGACTACGGAAGCTGGAAAGTGGTCCAGAATCCGCCGGCTTTCCCATTGAAGCGCAGCGAGATGGATTGGGTCTACAAGCTGCCGTTTGAACGCACGTTCCATCCTTCCTATTCTTATATCCCGGCGATCGAGGAAGTCCAGTTTTCCGTCACCAGCAATCGCGGTTGTTTCGGTTCCTGCCGTTTCTGCGCGCTGACCGCCCATCAGGGACGTGTCATCACGTCGCGTTCCAAGGAATCGTTGGTCGACGAAGCGAAAAAGATCACCGAAATGCCCGATTTCAAAGGCTATATCCACGACCTCGGCGGACCGACCGCCAACTTCCACCAGCCTTCCTGCGAGAAACAGCTGGAGAAGGGCGTCTGCCTCAACAAGGAGTGCCTGCATCCCAAAGCATGCGTCAACCTGAGTGTCTCGCACACGGAATATCTGGGTGTCCTGCGTGAAATGCGCGCCTTACCGAAAGTCAAGAAGGTGTTCATCCGTTCCGGCATCCGCTATGACTATCTGATGTATGACAAAGACGAGAGTTTCTTCGACGAACTGATTCAGCATCATATTTCCGGTCAGCTGAAAGTCGCACCTGAACATATCAACGATAAAGTGCTCGATGCGATGGGGAAACCGAGACGGCAGCTCTACGAAGCGTTCGTAAAGAAATATGAAGAGAAAAACAAACAGTTCGGCAAGAACCAGTTCCTGGTCCCTTACCTGATGAGTTCGCATCCCGGCTCCGATCTGAACGCGGCCATTGAATTGGCGCTTTATCTGAAAAAGATCGGACATGTGCCGCAGCAGGTGCAGGATTTCTATCCGACCCCGTTCACGGTCAGCACCTGCATGTATTACACCGAAAAGGATCCCTTCACCAAGAAGCCGATCTTTGTGGCAAAGACCAATAAAGATAAGAGTTACCAACGGGTGTTGATGCAATATACCTATCCGCAGAACCAGCGTTTGGTGTTCGAGGCGCTGCGTGTCGCAGGGCGGCTGGATCTGGTCGGATTCGACAAGCATTGCCTGATCAAACCGATGCGTGAAGAAGATCTGCGCCGGACCGCGACCAATCGAAATACAGGGAAATCACCGCGTAAGTGATTTCCTTTTTCTATACAGAATGAGAGCGCTTTCTCGCATAAAATATCCATAAAAGCTTCATATTATTTGATATTCAATGCGAAAGAAGGTAAAATATTCGGGAGGAGTGAAACTATGAAAATACAAAGCAAACGGGTCTGGATCGCCGGACAATTCATCGCAGCGCAGTTGGAAATCGAAGGAACGAAGATCAAAAACATCGCGCCATACGCGAGCACCGAGGTCGATTTTGATTTCGGCGAGAAACGCATCATCCCGGGCATGATCGACGTACATACCCACGGCGCATTCGGTTTCGATACCAACGACGCGACCGAAGAAGGATTGCGCCTGTTCGCCAAAGGGATCACGGAAGAAGGCATCACATCGTTCTTGCCGACGACCGTCACCCAAAGTGAAGAAGTGCTCACCAACGCATTGAAAAATGTCGCCAAAGTGGTCGAAGAAGGGTATTCGGGCGCCGAGATCCTCGGTGTGCATTTCGAAGGACCTTATCTCAGCCAGGGATTCAAAGGGGCCCAGCCGCCTGAATACATCGTCGCTCCCGATGTGGAACAGTTCAAACGTTACCAGAAAGCCGCCAAAGGGCTCATCAAATACATGACCGTCGCGACCGAAAACGATGTGGATCATGCGCTGACCCACTACGCTTCGAGCCATGGCGTCTGCGTGTCGATCGGACACAGCGGTGCGACCTATGACCAGGCGTTGATGGGCATCGCCAACGGGGCGAACAGCATGACGCATGTCTTCAACGGCATGTCGGCGTTCAACCACCGCGAGCCCGGAATGGTCGGAGCCGCGTTGCGCTGCCGCGAAGTCTATGGCGAAATCATCGCCGACGGCAACCATGTCGTCTGGCCTGCCATCAATAACTTCATGGCCGCCAAAGGAAAAGACCATTGCATCATGATCACCGACTCGCTTTGCGCGAAAGGGCAGGATGCCGGTGAATATTCCATCGGCGGACACCGCATCGAAATCAAAGCCAACGGATCAGCCTACCTCTACGGCACCAACACGATGGCGGGCAGCACGCTGCGTTTCAACCGCGGCCTGCAGAATCTGATCGAAAAAGCGCTGGTCCCGATCGATGCGGCGATCAATGCCTGTACGATCAATCCCGCCAAAGCATTACGAGTGGATGATCGCAAAGGGAAGATCGTCGCGGGATACGATGCCGACCTGGTCGTGATCGATGATAACTATGATGTCCTTGAAACGTTCGTCCGCGGACAGGCGCAGCACGCCAAGATCGGCAAGTGAACATGGAACCTTCCTTGATTCAGGCGGTCTTCGTGGATTTCGACGGAACGACCTTCCATCATGACAGCTACGAAGTTCCCGCCTCGACGCTTCTCGCGCTTTCCCAGCTCAAAGAAAAAGGGCTCAAGATCGGCTTGCTGACTAACCGGACACCTGAAGAAACGATCCATATACCCAAGGAATTCATTGAATTGATGGATGCGTTGTTATGGTCGGCCGGAGCGGTCGTGGTCGAAAACGGCAAGACGACATCCTTCAACATCGATCCGCGGGATGTGGAAATCGCCATCGGATATGCCCGCGAACATCAGCTGGTCGTCCGCTACTCGACCGGTACGGAAGGCTATTTCGACGGGACGACCCAAGAAATCTACACCGCGCTTTTCCAACGCTTATATCACATCCGTCCGGACGTCAAAGCCTGGGACCACGAAGCCTGCGTCAATCTGATCATCTACTGCGACGATGCGCAAAAAGTTGAATTGAGCGGCATCCTGAAGCATTCACAGCCCACGATCATGGTCCGGATGGTCGAGGTCACCCCGCAAGGCATCAACAAAGGTACCGCGCTGATCGCGCAGTGTCAGCGCTGGGGCATCCCGCCATCCGCGTCGATCGCTTTCGGGGACGGAATCAACGATATCACGATGCTGCAAGCCGCCGGGATCGGCATCGCGATGGGGAACGCACATGATGATGTCAAAGCCGCAGCCGACCGAATTTGTGGTAAAATTGAAGACGATGGATTATACCAATGTGTCAAGGAGCTTGGCCTGCTATAACCCCTACCCAAGGAGCGACCCCATGAAGCATATCTTTATCGTAAATCCGATTTCCGGCAAAGGCAGTGCGAAAAAAATGATCCCCCTCATCGAAGCCTATTTCGCCGCCCATCCGGATGAATTTGAAATCATCGAGACACTCGGTCACGGATCGGCGACTGAAATCGCAGCGCGCTATCCCTCCGGATCCGATGTCATCCTGTATTCGGTCGGCGGCGACGGCACCGCGTTCGAAGTCCTCAACGGAATCAACGAAAAGGTTCCGATGGCGGTCATCCCGGGCGGAACCGGGAATGATTATTTCCGCATGATCGGATATAAAGAAAAAGAAATCGCGAAAATCATCGCAGACACCATCGAAGGCAAGAATGTCCGGGTCGATTACGGCTTATGTAACGGAAAGAAATTCATCAACTCCTCTTCGATGGGTTTCGATGCCCAGATCAACAAGACCGCCGACGATATCGGCCGCAAACTTCCGATTCCTCGCACGATGGTTTATCTGGTCAGCATCTTCATCACGCTTTCGCAACTGCGCGCCTATGATCTGACATTGGAAATGCCGGACGGACAACATAAATTCCGCGCCATCTTGGTCGTCATCAACAACGGCCGATGGTACGGCGGCGGATTCCAGCCGACTCCGATGGCGGATATCCAGGACGGACATTACGACATCCTGGTCGTCGACGAATGTAATTGGCTGACCGTGCTCCGTCTGTTGCCCAAATACATGAAGGGCACCCATATCAACGAACCGATCGCCCACTTCTTCAAAGCGGACCAGTTCGTCTTGAAAAGCGTCGGGAATGTGGACTTCGGTTTCGACGGTGAGCCGTTGGTCGGCGACCGCTTCGATTATCAGATCATCAAAGGCGGCCTCTATATGCGGGTACCGCAGGGCAGCACGCTCGACGTGAATTACCCTTTATAGACAGGATAACCATAAGGAAGCCTGTTCATCCAACTCAAGGAGCTCACCCATGAAACATGTCTTTATCGTGAATCCGGTTTCCGGCAAAGGGAGAACGAAAAAACTGATCCCCATCATCGAAGCTTATTTCGCCCAGCATCCCGGTGATTTCGAAATCATCCTGACGACCGGGGTCGGCGACGCGACGACTATCGCGGCGCGCTACCCAAGCGGATCCGATGTCGTCCTCTATTCAGTCGGCGGCGACGGAACCGCCTACGAAATCCTCAACGGTCTCAACGACAAAGTGCCGATGGCGGTCATCCCGGGCGGAACCGGCAACGATTTCTTCCGTATGACCGGCTACAAGATCAAAGACTTCCCGAAGATCATCGCGGATACCATCGAAGGCAAGAATGTCAGGGTGGATCACGGGATGTGCAACGGGAAGAAGATCATCAACACTTCCTCGATGGGCTTCGATGCCCAGATCAACAACACCGCGGCGCGTATCGGCAAGAATCTCCCGATTCCGCGTACGATGGTCTATCTGGTCAGCATGTTCATCACGCTTTCCCAACTGCGCGCCTATGACCTGACGTTGGAACTGAAGGAAGGGACGCATAAATTCCGCGCGGTCTTGATCGTCATCAATAATGGACGCTGGTACGGCGGCGGGTTCATGCCGACCCCGGATGCTGATATCCAGGACGGTAAGTTCGACATCTGCGTCGTCGACGACTGCAACTGGAAGATGGTCCTGCACATGCTGCCGAAATACATGAAAGGGACCCACACCAGCGAGCCGATCGTGCATATGTTCACCGCCGACCGGTTCATCCTGAAAAGCGCCGGCAACGTGGACATCGCCTTCGACGGCGAATCGCTGGTCGGCGACCGCTTCGACTACCATATCATCAAAGGCGGACTCTACATGCGCGTCCCGCAAACGAGCCAACTCGATCCCGCCTATCCCGATTGAGCGAAAAACACCCAATCTCATCAAATAGAACGATTCACAGAATTATTCTGGAAAGGATATCACAAATGTTTGAAATCCATGTATACGATACGTACGAACAAGTCAGCGAAAAAGCCTTCGAAGTCATGAAGGAGGTCGTACTCACCAACCCGCAGGCAATCTTGGGCCTTGCGACCGGTTCATCGCCGGTCGGCCTTTATAAACTGCTGGTGGAAGACCACAAGCAGAACCATACCAGTTATAAAGACATCGTTTCCTATAATCTGGACGAATATGTCGGCATCGCGCAAAGCCATGAGCAGAGCTATTACACCTTCATGTTCGATCATTTCTTCCGCCATATCGATATTCAGCCTAAGAACATCCATATGCCGATCGGGATTTCCTCCGATCTGCAGGCTTATGCGGAAAAATATGAACTTGAACTGCAGAAACATATTCAGGATATCCAATTACTTGGGATCGGTTCCAACGGGCATATCGGCTTCAACGAACCCGGGACATCCTTCGATGTCCAAACGCATATCGTCGATCTGAAGAAACAGACCCTGCTCGACAATGCCCGTTTCTTCGATTCACTCGAAGATGTGCCTAAACAAGCGATGACGATGGGTATCCAGGACATCCTGCGCGCCAAGAAAATCCTGCTGATCGCGACCGGCGACAAGAAAGCCCATGCGGTCTACGGCATGATCAAAGGACCGATCAGCGAGAACGTGCCTTGCAGCATCCTGCAGAAGCATCCCCATGTGATCGTGATCCTCGACAAAGAAGCGGCCAAGGAACTCTAGATGATTCGTTTCATCGCCACCGACATGGATGGCACATTATTGACGCATGACAAGAAAATCTCTGTGAAAAACCTGGAAGCTCTTCGCGCAGCCCAAGAAAAAGGCGTCATCCTGGCGCTCGCTTCGGGACGCGGCGAGCCTTCTTTACGTCGTTATGCCGAAGAACTGGAGATGTATAAATACGGCGGCTACCTGATCTGCAACAACGGTCAGAAAGTCATCGCGTTGGCCGACGGTTCAATCATCGAAAACCCTTCGTTGCAACAGGAAGTCGTCCAACGACTGTTCCGTTTCGCCAAGCGCAACCGGCTCGAACTGATCATGGAAGGGGATGGGGGAACCTCCGTCTATACACCGATCCATATGGGCGTCGCACGCTATCTCTACCGCCGTTTCAAAAAAATCCGCAATCTGATCCTGCATCGCCCGAAGGATTCGCGCCTCGACCTTTTCACCATCCCGACCAACCGCTTGATCACGCGGGTAGGTACGGAAGAAGATATCGCGGGCATCTACTTCAAAATCGGGATGCCGCACCGCAAACAACGGCTGGATGATATCGCCACGGCGATCACGGCCGAGTTTGGAAGTGAGATATCGACCTTCCGCGTCACCGACAACTGGATCGACATGGTCGCTTTCGGCGTCTCCAAAGCGATCGGTTTCCAGCAGATCCTGGATCTCAACGGTATCCCGCTTGAAGCATCCATGGCGATCGGCGATTCCGAAAACGACATCGACATGCTGCGCCTCGCCGGCATCGGCGTCGCGATGGGCAATGCCATGCCTTCCGTATTGGCGATGGCCGACGAAGTCACCTTGACCAACGAAGAAGACGGCGTCGCGGCTGTCGTGCTGAAGCATCTGTGAAATACGGGCATGAAGCATGTGCCGCAGAAAAATTATGCTATACTGAATAAGTAATAAAGGAGAGCTAAAATGAAAGTCGTAAACGAAAAAGAATTTGATGAAATCGTCGCCAAAGGCGTCACATTGGTGGATTTCTACGCCGATTGGTGCGGACCCTGCAAAATGATCGCCCCCGTCTTGGAACAACTCCAACCCGAATTCGAAGGCAAAGTACATATGATCAAGGTGGATGTGGATGCCGAGGAAAACTTGGCGATGCGCTATAAGGTCATGTCGATCCCGACCATCCTTTTATTCAAGGACGGCAAGGTCGTCGGACAGACGATGGGCTTCCAACCCAAGGCGATGCTGGAGAAATTCATCGGCCAGGCAATCTAAAACAAAATCAGACAACGAAAGAGGTTTCAGACCTCTTTTTGTTTGCTTTGGGTAAACTTTTTGTTTAAAAACATTGATTCCCCGCGCAGATTATGTATAATGATAATGTTTATGCCGGATATCCAAGTTGTTTACTGTTACTAAACCTGAAAAGGGGGTTCGATATGAACATCGGCCACAAAATCAAACGTCTGCGCATCAAAAACAACCTCACGCTGGAAGAGCTGGCGAGTCGCTGCGAACTGACGAAAGGTTTCCTTTCCCAGTTGGAACGCGATCTGACTTCGCCTTCGATCGCCACCCTCAACGACATTTGCGAAGCGCTGGGCATCAGCCTGTCCAGTTTTTTCCAGGAAGAGAACGACGAGAAGACGGTGTTCACGTCCGATGATTTCTTCATCGACGAACGCGACGGATACACGATCCACTGGATCGTCCCCAACGCCCAGAAGAACGAAATGGAACCGATCTTGATCGATCTGGAACCGGGCTGTTCTTCGCAGGAAATCGCCCCGCATGCCGGGGAAGAATTCGGCTATGTTTTACAGGGCCGCGTCGTCTTGGTCAACGGTTCGAAAGAACTCGTGATCAAGAAAGGCCAGACCTTCTATATCATCGGAGCCGACAACCATTATCTCAAGAATGACGCCAACCAGACCGCGAAAGTATTGTGGATCTGCACGCCACCCATCTTCTAGGAGGAAATTTATGCGCGAACTCATCGAATTTAAGAATGTCGTCAAGGATTTCAACGGGACTTTGGTCCTGAAAGGAATCAACCTGACGATCCATGAAAACGAATTTGTCACCTTATTGGGACCGTCCGGATGCGGCAAGACCACCTTACTGAGGATTCTGGGGGGATTCATCCCGCAGACATCCGGCCAGGTCTATTTCGAGAACATCGAGATCTCCAACGTCCCGCCCTACAAACGCGAAATCAACACGGTGTTCCAACGCTATGCGCTTTTTCCGCATATGAATGTCTATGACAACGTAGCCTTCGGTCTGCGCATCAAGAAGCAAAGCGAAAGCATCATCAAACAAAAGATCGAGAAGATGCTGAAACTGGTCGGCTTGGAAGGGTATGGCGAACGTGCCGTCACCCTCATGTCCGGGGGCCAGCAACAGCGTGTCGCGATCGCCCGCGCCTTGGTCAACGAACCCATGGTTCTGCTCTTAGACGAACCGCTGGGGGCCCTAGATCTCAAACTGCGCAAAGAAATGCAGCATGAACTCAAAAAGATCCAGAAAGAAGTCGGCATCACCTTCATCTATGTCACGCATGACCAGGAAGAAGCACTGACCATGTCGGATACCATCGTCGTCATCAACAACGGCGAAATCCAGCAGATCGGCGGACCGACCGACATCTACAACGAACCGCAGAACCGCTTCGTCGCCGATTTCATCGGGGAATCCAACATTATCGAAGGCATCATGATCGACGACTTCCAAGTCGCTTTCGACGGCCAGGAATTCGAATGCGTCGACAACGGCTTCAACGACAACGAAGAAGTCGACATCGTCATCCGTCCCGAAGACCTGGACATCGTTCCGCTCGAAATGGGCAAACTCAACGGCATCGTCAAATCCTCGCTGTTCAAAGGCGTCCATTACGAAATCGTCGTCGAGACCGAATTCCGCGAATTCATCATCCATACCACCGACAACGTCGAAGTCGACAAAAAGGTCGGTCTGCATTTCTTCCCCGAAGACGTCCACATCATGAGCAAGATGGGGTCGTATTGAAATGAAAGGCTTTGCCAATCTGGTCCGTCCCTATATGGTATGGATCTTCGCCGGTATCGTGATCCCGATGTTGCTGATCCTGCTCTATGCGTTCACCAAACACGGGAATTCGGTCATGGCGTTTCAGTTCACGCTCGACAACTTCATCAAATTCTTCGATCCGGTCTTCATCAAAGTCCTGATGAAGTCGTTGGAAGTCGCGCTGGTCACCACCTTCTTCTGCATCATCCTGGGGTATCCGATCGCCTATATCATCGCCAACACCAGTGAAAAGTACCAGACGCTATTGTTATTGCTAATTACGATGCCGATGTGGATCAATATGCTGGTACGTACCTATTCGTGGATCTCGATCCTTTCGGATAAAGGCTTGATCAATAGTTTCCTGATTTATCTGAATCTCAGTCCGGTCAAGATGATGTATACCGATTTCGCCGTCATCCTAGGCATGGTATATAACTTCCTGCCGTTCATGATCCTGTCGATCTACACCGCCTTGGCCAAAATGGACAAAGCGATCATCAACGCCAGCTACGATCTGGGTGCCAACCGTTTCCAGACCTTCCTGCGCGTCGTCTTCCCCTTATCGTTATCCGGCGTCATCGCCGGGATCACCTTGGTCTTCTTGCCGGCGGTTTCCACCTTCGTCATTCCGAAGCTGTTGGGCGGCGGCCAGTATATGCTGATCGGGAATCTGATCGAGAACCAGTTCATCACCGTCGGCGAATGGAACTTCGGCAGCGCCATCTCTCTGATCATGGCGGCCATCATCATGTTCTCGATGTATATGACCCGTCGCTTCGATAAGGACATCGAAGATACGGCGAAGGGCGGAGGTGTCGTATGGTAGGCGTAAAAAAGAATCGCTGGTTCGGACCTTTAGCCATCGGCAGCGTCCTCTTGTTCTTCTATCTACCGATCCTCATCATGATGATCTTCTCGTTCAACAGTTCACGCTCATTGACCGGATGGAGCGGTTTCTCGACCCAATGGTACGAAGCGCTCTTCAAAGACAGGGAAATGATGAAAGCCGTCTATACGACCATCAGCATCGCCTTGGCATCCACGGTCGTGGCGACCTTCATGGGGACCATCACCGCGATCGGTCTCAGCAAGTCACGCAAACTGATCAAGGAACTCATCCTGACCGTCAACAATTTCCCGATTCTGAATCCGGAAATCGTCACCGCGATCGGATTGATGCTGCTGTTCAGCTCACTGAGCGTCACCAAAGGCTATACGACGATGTTGCTGGCGCATATCATCTTCAGTACCCCCTATGTCATCCTGAGCGTCCTGCCCAAGCTGCGTCAGCTTGACGCCGACACCGCGGAAGCCGCCCTCGACCTGGGCGCCACGCCTTGGCAGGCATTGGTCAAAGTCATCGTCCCGCAGATCATGCCGGGCATCGTATCGGGCGCATTGATCGCCTTCACGATGTCGTTCGACGATTTCGTCATCTCCTACTTCGTCACCGGCAACGGGGTGAAGAATATCTCCATCCTCGTCTATACGATGTCCAAACGCATCAATCCCACCATCAACGCCTTATCCACGATCCTTGTCGTGATCGTCACATTCGCGCTTATCCTGATTAACGTGGTTCCCACCATGAAAAAGAAAGAGAGGCTAGCCGAAGAATGAAAAAAATGTTACCGGTCATCATTTCCGCTTTGCTGATGTTCAGCGCCTGCAACGCCAAACCATCCGTACATACGCTTAAAGTGTTTAATTGGGGTGTCTATATCGACGATACCGTCATCAAGGACTTCGAAGCGAAGTACGACGCGAAAGTCATCTATGACAACTTCGAATCCAACGAAGCGATGTATACCAAACTGCAGGGCGGCGAGAAGTACGATGTGTTAGTCCCGTCGGACTATATGATCGAACGTTTAATCAATGAAAAGAAACTGCAAAAACTGGATTTCAAAAAGATTCCGAACTATTCGGGCATCATCGCAAGTCTCAAAGACCTGCCGAGCGATCCCAAAAACGAATATTCCGTCCCGTATTTCTGGGGGAATGTCGGTCTGCTCTACAATAAAGACAATGTATCATTAACCGATCTGGACAAATTAGGCTGGAACATCTTGCAGGATACGAAGTATGCAGGCAAGATCTATGTCTATGACAGCGAACGCGACGCGTTCATGGTCGCCTATAAAGCGCTCGGTTATTCCGCCAACAGTAAAGTCCCGGCCGAAATCGACGCCGCCTACAACTGGCTCAAGAAACTCAACACGACGATGGATCCGGTGTATGTCACCGACGATGTCATCGACAACATGATTTCTGGCGTCAAGGACATCGCGGTCATGTATTCGGGCGACGCGACCTATATCGTCACCCAGAACGAGTCCATGGCTTATTATGTACCGCTGGAAGGCACCAACCGCTGGGTCGACTCGATGGTCATCCCGAGCGATGCCGCCAATCCCGACCTGGCCCATAAATGGATCAACTACATGCTTGAAAAAGATGTCGCGCTCAAGAATACGGTCTTTGTCGGTTATACCACGACGGTCCAATCGGTTTTCGATGAAGTGACCGCACCCGGCGGAGATTACGCAGGCATCGACGCGTATGTCCCCAGAACCAACTATCCCAAAGACGAAACGTTCCGCTACGATGAAGAACTCAAGAAGACATTGAGTGAACTTTGGACGAAAGTCAAAGCGCAGTAACACCGAAAGGAAAAAGATAAAATTATGAAGAAACTGATTCTCGTCCTGGCGATTGTCCTGGCAACCTTGACCGGTTGTGCACAGAAAACCAAACAAACCCTGAAAGTATTCAACTGGGGCGTCTATATCGACGAAACGGTCATCAAGGATTTCGAAGCGCTCTACAACGTGAATGTCATCTATGACAATTACGACTCCAACGAATCCATGTATACCAAGCTGCAGAGCGGGGAGAAATATGATGTCCTGGTCCCGACCGATTGGATGGTGCAACGCTTGATCGCGGAAACCAAACTCCAAAAGATCGACCTCACGAAAATCCCCAATCTGGCCAATGTCGACAAAGGCCTCCTGAATCGCTCCTTCGATCCAAACAACCAGTATTCCGTCCCGTATTTCTGGGGTAACATCGGGATCATCTACAATAAGAACAATGT
>JBAVGP010000164.1:0-1505 GCA_049684955.1 Erysipelotrichaceae bacterium | reverse complement strand
CATAGGATCTCCATAAGGAGTCCTTGGCGCGGGCAGTATTTTTTTATCATCTGAGAGCGGCTGCCTTTAAATCGTTTTCCACCTCAGTCCCTTGTGCTTTTTTTTACTTCCACCACAAAAGAGGTTGCTATGATGACTCCTCCACCGCCGAACGAAATCAATTTGGTCCTCGGGGGCGAGGCCGGACAGGGGCTACAGACGATCGGACTGGTTCTGGCGCGGACGTTCCTAGCAGGCGGGCTGCACGTGTCAGTGGTGAACGAATTCATGTCGCGCATCCGCGGGGGCAGCAACTCGGTCACATTGCGCGCTGCCACAAGTTCCGTGCGGGCTTTCACTGACCGGCTTGATCTCTGCATTCTCCTCGATCATGCGGCTCTGGCGCGTTTACAAGGGCGGTGTGCAAATGATACATTGCTGGTCGGTGACCCGAAAATCTTCGGAGAGGCCGCCGGAATGGTCTCTCTGCCGCTCCACGAGTTAAGTACACAGGTCGGTGGTGATCAGTATGCCAGCAGTATTGTCTGCGGTTTTATTGTCCGGCTGCTCGGGTGGGAACTTTTACCCCTGGAGACAGCATTGCGGCGAATTTTCAGCGAAAACGACCAGCTGCAAGAAAATCTTGCGGCCGCCCGGTGCGGATGGGAAGCCGGGGCTAAACTGCAAGGGCGTTTCCCCTTGCCGCTCGGGGAGGCCAAGCCCGACCGGCTCCTCCTTGACGGTTCGCAATCCATTGCCCTCGGTGCACTTGCCGGCGGCTGCAACTTCATCGCTTCCTACCCGATGTCCCCGTCCACCGGGGTGCTTATCCATCTTGCCAAACAAGCCCGCGCTCACGGCGTGGTTGTTGAGCAGGCTGAAGACGAGATCAGCGCGATTAACATGGGGCTCGGTGCCTGGTATGCTGGTGGCCGTGCGCTGGTCAGCACGTCCGGTGGCGGTTTCGACCTGATGGCCGAGGGGCTGAGTCTTTGCGGCGCGATTGAATCGCCGCTCGTTATCCATCTGGCACAACGCCCAGGTCCGGGGACCGGTCTGCCGACCCGCACCGAACAGGGGGATCTGGAAATTGCCCGCTACTCCGGACACGGGGAGTTTCCCCGAGCCATCCTCGCCCCCGGCTCCCCGGAGGAAGCCTTTGCCTGTGCTGCGCATGCTTTTACCATGGCAGATGCCTGTCAATCGCCGGTTATTATTCTCACCGACCAGTACCTGCTCGACACCCTTTGCGACCTTGATCCCTTTGTCCTCCCCAATACCGTCCCTGAGTCTCTGGTCACCTCTACTGCGATCGACTATCAACGTTATGCTCCCGAACCCGACGGTGTTTCGCCCCGGGGGATACCGGGATGGGGCAAGGGTCGGGTCTGTGTCGACAGCGACGAGCATGACGCCGGGGGGCGGATTACCGAGGATTTTGCAATGCGAACCGCCATGGTCGACAAACGTCTTGCCAAGTTACGGCTGCTGCGGGAAGACTTTGCCCTGCCACCACAACTCCATGG
>JBAVGP010000163.1:0-8287 GCA_049684955.1 Erysipelotrichaceae bacterium | reverse complement strand
CGTCATAACCGTAGACGAAACACAGATCGCGGATCAGATCCTCCAATGCATGCCATTTCGTCATCTCTTTACCGAATACATCTTGGGTTCCCCGTGGGGCTTGGATATTCGCCATGTTTTCCTCCTTTGAAATAAAAAGCGCCCTGTAAAGGACGCTTATGCGTGGTACCACCTAAATTTCACATTGCTGTGCTCAATCCGTATAACGCCGGAACCGGATATCCCTATTTACTTAGGATATCTCCTTGGGGGTGTCTGTCGCCGCATGTCCTACAGGAAGTTGCACCAAGCCTTCCCTCTCTGACGAATTCCATGCGCGGGTTTCCCCTTCATCGGATTTATGAGTACAGTCTATCGTATGCTTTTCTGCTTGTCAAGTCACTGGGTGATGCGGTCGACCGTAAGCACGGAATTGACCTTTTTGAGGTTGGCCATCAAGGTGCGCAGATGTTCGGCGTTGTCGACCGATACACGCAATGTCGTGGTCGCGGTGATCTTGTCTTCGTTGACCGCCGAATTGACCCCGTTGAGGCCGGCTTTGCATTGGCTGACCGTGGTGACCAGATCGGTGATCAGGAAGCTGCGGTCGTTGGCGATGATGAAGAGGTTGACCTCGTATTTACCGCCGACATACTCTTCGTCCCATTCGCAGTGGATGAGCCGGCGCGTCTCGTTGATGACGTTGGGGCAGTCCTTGCGATGGACTTTGACCCCCTGACCTTTGGTGATGTAGCCGATGATATCGTCCCCGTAGACCGGCGAACAACAGCCGGCCAAGGCGATCATGATCGTATCGACGCCGGCGACCCGAACCCCGAAGCGGGAAACGTTCTTACGGTCGGGCTTGTTCTGTTTGAACAGCCGGTCGAAATTGAAGTTCTCCAGCAAGGTCGGTTTCTTGACCTGCATGCGTTCGAACACAGCCGGCATGGACAAGGATTTGACCGCGATGGCGTTCATGAAATCATTGTAGTTCTGGATCGTGAAGTACTGGAACACATTCTCCAGTTTCTTGGCGTTCATGTATTCTTTTTCGTCCAGGCCGCGTTTCTTCAGCTCTTCTTTAAACATGGCTTCGCCTTTGGCGATATTCTCCGACCGGCTTTCCATCTCCCGCTTCAGCAGGAAACTCTTGATTTTGTTTCTGGCATGCGAGGTCTTGACGAACTTCAGCCAGTCTTCGGAAGGTCCGACGGACTGTTTGGAGGTCTTGATGTTGACGACGTCGCCGGTCTTGAGTTCGGTGTTGATCGGCACCAGGATCCCGTTGACGGTCGCCCCGATGGTGGCATGGCCGACGTCGGTGTGGATGCGATAGGCGAAATCGATCGGCGTCGCGCCTTGCGGCAAATCGATGACTCTTCCTTTGGGCGACATGACATAGACGTTGGCTTCAAAGACATCATGCGTCAAGACATCCATATATTCCCCGGCCGCATGGACATCGTCGGTCATGACCGCGAAATCCTTGAACCAGGAGAGTTTTTCTTCGATTTCCTTCTGTTCTTTTTCCGGATTGTACTTGGAACCTTCTTTGTATCTCCAGTGCGCCGCGACCCCTTGTTCGGCGATCGCGTCCATTGTTTCGGTGCGGATCTGCACTTCGAAGATGGATCCGTCGTCGCCCATGATCGTGGTATGCATCGACTGGTACATGTTCATCTTGGGCATCGCGATATAGTCTTTGAGCCTGCCGGGGATCGGACGGTATTTCTGGTGGATATACCCCAGCACTTCATAGCAGTTCACTTCGGACAACGTTACGATGCGGATCGCCAAGAGATCGAGGATCTCGTCGAAGCGTTTGTTTTTCGTGGTCATTTTCTTATAGATGCTGTAGAGATGTTTGGAACGCCCGAAAATACGGAACGGGATATGCTGCTCCGCCAGCATTTCGGAAATTTCATTGATCATCTTGGTGACCTGCTTGTCGCGTTCGGCTTTGCGCATTTCGACCAGATGGGCGATTTCGTAGTACTTGTCGCGGTGCAGATAGTAAAAACTCAGGTCTTCCAGTTCGTTCTTGATTTCGCTGATCCCCAGCCGATGGGCGATCGGGGCATATACTTCCAGCGTTTCGCGCGCGATGCGTAATTGCTTGTCTTCCGGCATATACTGCAGCGTCCGCATGTTGTGCAGACGGTCGACCAGTTTGATCAGGATGACGCGGATATCCTTGGCCATCGCGATGAAGATCTTGCGGTGGTTGACGGCCTGGTATTCCTTCTCGTCGGTGAACGCGATGTTCCCGATCTTGGTGACGCTTTCGACCAAGGTCGCGACTTCGTCGTCGAATTCCTTGGCCAGCTTGTCCTTGGAGATGCCGCAGTCTTCGATCACATCATGCAGCAGTCCGGCGGCGACGGTCTTGGGACCGACGCGCAAAGTCGCCAACAGATAGGCCACGTTGATCAGATGGATGATATACGGTTCGCCGCTTTTGCGGAACTGTTCTTTATGGTGGAGTTCGGCGTATGTGAAAGCCCGTTCGATCAACGCAAGACTGTCCGGATTCTGGATATACTTCCGGACTTCTTCACGGACTTCAGTCATCGTGATCGTTTGATTTTTCGATTCCATCGCTCCACCTCCTTATCATTTTTTAAAAAATCGAAGAGCTTCCCCTTCGATTCAATCATATCGGATTAGCGTCAATACCTCATACCCTTCCAGCACCTTACGGCCTTTCAGAGCGGTCAATTCGATTAAAAACGCACAGCCTACGACGACGCCGCCCAATTGTTCGACGAGTTTGATGGTCGCTTCGACGGTACCGCCGGTCGCCAGCAGATCATCGACGATCAGCACGCGCTGACCCGGGTGGATGCTGTCTTTGTGGACATGGAGTTCGTTGACTCCGTATTCCAATTCATAACGGTAGCTGACCGTTTCACGGGGCAGTTTGCCGGGTTTGCGGACCGGCACGAAGCCGATGCCTAAGGCATACGAAATCGGGCATCCGAAGATGAAACCACGGCTTTCGGGACCCACGACGACTTCAGCGTCGACTTTTTTAGCGAATTCGATGATGTCGTCCGAAGCAGCTTTGAATACTTCACCGTTGGCCATCAGCGGTGTGATGTCACGGAAGAGGATACCGGGAATCGGGAAATCGGGAATATCAGCGATGTATTTTTTGTAGTCCATGATTGCCTCCTTGTAACACATTGATATTATAGCAAGTCCCTTTCAAATTACAAGGACGCTTGGAGCACTTCGATCAGAATCGAGAGCTTTTCAACATTGCGGAAGCGTTCGGTTTTCACTTTCCCGATCAGGTCGAAACGGCCTTGGGTGAATTCTTGCGCCGGGTCGTCCAGTTCGCCGAAATAAACGGCGTCGAATTCGACGTTTCCCCACTTGAGACGCCATTTCCGGAAGGTCGAAGAGAACGCGCGATAAGATAGGATCGCGCAATTTTTAAAACGCATCAAAGGCATCGGAAAACCGCTGCCGAACGGTGAAAGTCTGAGGAGTTCGTTGAAGTCGGAAGCTTGCAGCGACGCCGCGTCAGGACTTAATACGGCCAGGGTTTCCTGGGTGTCGGACCAGTCGATTGCATCCGCTTTCTGATTGAGTCCGGCCATGAATGCCGCAAGGTCTTCGCCTTTGATCTCCAGCCCGGCCGCCATCGCATGGCCGCCGTAACGGATGCATAAGCCTTGGACATCCTGCGTCAACGCACGGAGATCGACATCCGCCACGCTGCGTGCGCTGCCCTTCAGGGTATCGCCTTTTTGCGCGAAGACGAACACCGGCCGGCCGATTTCCTTCGCGAGCCGACCCGCGGTGATCCCGACGATGCCTTCATGGAAGCTATGATGCGTCAGTACGACGACATTTCCGCCCGTCCGTAATGCACGCGCGGTATCGTACATCGAGTTACTGAGGTTTTTGCGTTTTTTATTGAGTTCGATGATCTGCTGCGACTGACGGGCGATCTCACTCTGCGAATCGCTGCACAGGTAATCGACGATGCGGTTCGCGTTGGCTTCGTCGGCCAAGCGTCCGGCGACATTCAGTTTCGGCACGATCTGAAACGCCAGCGTTTCTTCGTCGTACAGGTCGACCGGTTTTTCACTCAGCGCTTCGATGCTTGCGAAACGTTGACGGTTGAGCAGACGCAGCGCGTCAAGGACGATCTTACGGTTGGCGGACCAGAGTTCGACCATGTCGCCGACGGTCGCGATGCCGGCCAATGCGGTGTTATAGTCATCCTGTCCGATCAGATGCTCGGCCAGCTGCAGTGCCAGGCCGGCGCCGCAGAGGTAGCGATATTCTTCGCTCAGCAAGCTCGGATGGATCAGCAGATCGCAAGGCACTTCATCGGTGATTTCATGATGATCGAGCACGAGAGACTGACCCTCGCCTTCATGGATCGCATTAAGCGCTTCATACGCGCTTACGCCGTTATCGACCGTGATGAACAGCCGATATCCCTTCTCAAGGGCTTTATCGACCGTTTCTTTGATCAAGCCATATCCTTCGTTGAAGCGATCGGGAATATAGAAGCCGACATCGGCGTTGAGTTTACGCAAGGTTCGCACCATGATCGATGTCGCACACAAACCGTCCGCGTCATAGTCGCCGCAGACTAGGATCTTGGTTTGCTGTTTAATGGCTGCTTCGATGATGTGCGCAGCCTGTCTGAATCGCTCGTCTTCGCAGCGTGCATAAGCTTCGCTGTTCAATAATTCACGTACATGCTCGTCGCTCACCTCGTCGGCTGCCAGGACTTGGGCGATCAGCGGGGATACGCCGTATT
Organism: Erysipelotrichaceae bacterium; assembly: GCA_049684955.1. GTDB lineage: Bacteria > Bacillota_I > Bacilli_A > Erysipelotrichales > Erysipelotrichaceae > GWE2-51-13. Next base: position 3,522 of record JBAVGP010000163.1, on the reverse strand, counting down.
TATCTTGATATCGGTTTGCTTCGATAACGGAAAGTTCGATGATTTTTGCCATGGTACCTACCTCGTTCATCTGTATATTTTAGCACACAAGGTATAAAAAAAGGCAAACAGTGAACTGTTTGCCGGGTGTTTAGTCGTTGACCCCCATGATGGTCATTTCTTCGAGTTCGCCGCTCTTGCGGGCTTTCTTGGCTTTCATCGGTTTGTCTTTACGCTTGATGCGGATGAAGTACCACAGCTGCGCGGCGATGAAGATTGAGGAATAAGCCCCTGAGATCAAGCCGATGAACATCGCGAAGTTGAAAGTGAAGATGGCGTTGGAACCTAACATGAGCAGGAAGACGATCGGAATCAGCGTCGTGACGGTGTTGTATAAGGAACGTTGCGCGACAGCACCCAACGATTCGTTGACGATGTTGCGGTAATCCTTCGCCGTGATACGCGGTTTACGCCATCCTTTGACGTTTTCACGGATACGGTCGAAGATAACGATCGTATCATCGCACGAATAACCGATGATCGCCAGAATGACGGAGACGAATTCGGTATTCACTTCGAAACGGAAGATCGAGAAGACCGCCATGACCATGAGCACGTCATGGACCAGCGCGACGACCATGCCGACGGCATAGTCAAGTTCGAATCTGAATGTGATGTAAGCCAGCATCAGCAGCCAAGCCAAGAATGACAAGATCGTTGCGGTCTTGACCAATTCCCCTCCGACGATCGGAGTGACGACGGAGTCGTTGGATGCATTGCCGTATTTCTTCAGCATCGCTTCACTGATCGCATCCAGTTTGGTGCGGGTCAGCGCTTCTTTGGTGGTGATATTGGCGATCTTGCTGCCGGAGAACTGGATCGAGAAATCCTTTACGCCCAATTGGACGAAATCGGCTTTGATCGTCGCTTCATCGATGGCTGTATTGGACAAGACGGTGATTTTCGTCCCCGACGAGAAGTCGATGCCGAAATTCATGATCCCTTTACCTTGCGCAAGGTTGACACCGCTCATCAATAAGCCTCCGATGAGGACGATCAATGAACCGGTGATGAAGTATTTCGAAACCCCGACGAAGTCGATCTTCGCGAAGAAACCTTTATAGAACGGTTCTTCGCCGAGTTTGACGTTCGGGATATGTTTCTTCTTGACGGCGAACCAAGAGAACTTGTCATCCAGATATCCGCTGTAGACCAGTTGTTTCAACAGGAATTTGACGAAGTAGACGTTGATCAGCAAGGTCCCGAAAATCGTGACCATCAACATCGTGGCGAAGCCTTTGATCGCCCCGGTGCCGAACATATACATGATGACGGCGGAAATGAAGATGGTGAACTGGGAATCGAAAATCGTCCACCAGGCCAGACTATGACCTTCTTCGAACGCTTTGCGGATCGAGCGGCCAAGATACAATTCATCCTTGATACGCTCGAAGGTGATGACGTTGGCGTCGACGGTCATCCCGACCCCCAACACCAAAGCCGCGATCCCAGGCAGCGTGAATACCCCGCCCATTGCGTTGTACACGGTCAGGACGAAGAAGAGATACAAGCCCAGCATGATCGCCGAGATGATGCCCGGCAGATGATAGACCAGGATCATGAACAGCGCGACGCCGATAACCCCGATGATACCTGCGAACATGGTCTGTGCGAAGGCGGTCGAACCGTAGGCGGCGCTGACGACATTGGAATAAAGTTCGGTCATTTTGACCGGTAAGGAACCGGAATTGATCAGATCGGCCAATTCACGTGCTTCCGCTTCGCTGAAGGAGCCTTTGATGACCGCATTGCCGCTGATGCCTGCCGTGACGGAGGCGGCGGAGATGTATTTCGGTGTCAATCCGGAATCGGCTTTCGCCTTTTCCGCTTTGTAGGTATCGGTGCCCGGAACGAAATCGAGCCAGGTGACGATCAGGTTGGTGCCGGCGGGTTTGGCCGCGATCAACTTGGTGATATTCAGGAATTTAGTCTGGTCTTTGATTTTAAGACTGACCACGACAAGACCGTTTTCATAACCCAGCGATGCGCCGCCCTCGGTGAGGATCGTCGCGTCGGCCAGCAGATTGTCGTTCACATCGCGGAATTCCAGATTCGCGGTCGCCGAAATGACGCGGCGCGCCTGGACCTGGTCTTTGACCCCTGCCAGCTGGACACGGATGCGGTTGTTGCCTTCGATGATGATTTCCGGTTCGTTGACACCCAGGATATCGATACGTTTCGATACGCTGCGCGCGACGGCGGACAGGGATGGCAAGGTGCCTCCCTCTTTCAACGGACTGACTTGATAGACGATTTCAAAACCGCCTTGCAGATCGAGCCCCAGCGTCATGTTTTTGCGGATATCCCCCGCAAAGGTAAGAATCAGCGCCAAAAGCGCCAATACGGTTGTAAAGAATATGATCAATCGTGAGTACTTTTTCATTCCCTGATCCCTCCGATAATGTCCTCGAATTCGGATATCGTAAGCTTTTGACCGTCGATGATCGCCTGTCTTGACAGAAACGCGACGATTTCTTCTCCGGTTAAGGATAACACATCATTCACTGCTTCACTTAACGATAGAGGGCGGTGTCTTTTCCACTTCCACTTTAACAGTGTATCCTCTACTTGCTGAAACGACAGCTGTTTCAAGCCTTCACGCTGCAATTGGCCAAGTTTCAATGCGATCGTCAGGCGCAGTTGCTGATGGTCGGTTAATGATTCCATAGACATACCCCCTTGTTCGATTGCCTTTTTATTATAAAGCATATCGTCCCGTAAGAAAAGGACAATTTGCGCTTAACGGCGGTTGATCAAATCTTTGAAAATCCGGCCTCTTTGTTCGTAATTGTCGAACTGGTCCCAACTGGCGCATGCCGGCGATAAAAGGACGATATCCCCTTCTTTCGCCAGTTTCACGGCGGTGTCGACCGCTTCTTTCAGATCCCGCACGACGATCGCCGACGGATAGATTTTTTTGAGCTGATCTTTGGTCGCCCCGAAGACGATCATCGACTTCACGCGATCCAGATACGGGATCATGTCGTCGAAGCCGGTCTTCTTATCATAACCTCCGGCCAATAGGATGACCGGTTGTTTGAACGCTTTCAAGGCGACGATCGTCGCATCACAATTCGTTCCTTTGGAATCGTTGTAATAGACGGCACCCTGAAATTCGCGGACATATTCGATGCGGTGCTCCACGCCTTTGAAAGCCCGGATCGCGCGCTGTATCCCTTCCACGCTGACACCGAGTTTATAAGCCATCGCTGCCGCCACCATCGCGTTCTGGACGTTATGGTCGCCGACGATATGCAGATCCAGGAGGTTGAAAAGCGGCAGATCATGCAGATAAGCGACATTTTCGCGCAGACACAGATCCGCTTCTTGGTTCAATGAGAAGCTCACGACCTGGCATTTCACATCGTTCGTATAGGCGAGGACGTTGGTGTCGTCGATGTTGCGCAGAAACCAGTCGTCGCCGCGCTGGTTCTTGTAGACCAGCGTTTTGGCTTTATAGTAAGCTTCGCTTTCGCCGAAGAC
>JBAVGP010000162.1:0-7836 GCA_049684955.1 Erysipelotrichaceae bacterium | reverse complement strand
GTACGGAGAAAATCAAAAAACCGGATCCGGAAGAAGCGATCACGCTCTACTTCGACGATGCCGAGGATGTCTATGACCAACGTTGTCATTTGGATGATCAGTTGGACGAACTGTGGATGATCGACCGTATCTTGGCGCGTGATCTCGAAATCAAGATTTTCGGAAAGGCCCGCATCGGGATCATCGGAAACAACGGATGCGGGAAAAGCACCTATCTCAAACATCTTTACCAAGCAGCCCTCGCTAAGGGCACCAAGGTCGCGTATATGCCGCAGAACTACGCGAGTCTATTGAATCTGAACCAAAGCCCGGTGGAATTTCTGACCCGGGAAGGGACGAAAGAAGAGAAGACGAAGATCATGACTTACCTCGGAAACCTGAAATTCACCGAAGAAGAGATGCTTCAGCCAATCGGCAATTGTTCGCAGGGACAGAAAGCGAAGATCCTGTTCACTTCCTTGGTGTTCTCGGATGCTGATCTGCTGATCCTCGACGAACCCACGCGCAATCTCAGTCCGTTGACGCTGCCTGTGATTGAAAGCATGTTGGATGCCTTCCACGGAGCTATCCTCGCGGTATCGCATGATCGCCGCTTTTTACGCAATATAACGGAGCAGCGCTATCTTTTCGACACCGGCGGATTACATGACATCACGCGGGACGAAGGGGTATTGGAGTGAATTGTGATGACATTCCGGTTCGATAGAGTATAATAATGAGGTCACGAAGGGGGACGAAAATGTACAAGCAACTTATTTTGGCGAGCCAAAGCCCTCGTCGCAGAGAATTAATGGCTCTATGCGAAATACCTTTTACAATCATCAACTCACAGGTTGATGAGACGTTAAATCCGGCGATGTCGCTCGGAGATGCGGTTGCTGATCTGGCTTACCGCAAAGCACTTGCTGTTTTCGCCACGCATTCGGATTCCGTCGTCATCGGCGCCGACACGATCGTCGTCATCGACAATGAAGTGCTTGGCAAACCGGTCGAAGTCAATGTCGCCGTTGAAATGCTGCGTAAACTTGCCGGACGCGTCCATCAGGTCATCACCGGCGTAAGCATCATCGGACCCGGTTACGAAGAAACATTCTTCAGCCAGACCGAAGTCGAATTCTTCCCGTTAACTGAAGAGCAGATCAAAAAGTATGTCGATACCAAGGTCGCGCTGGATAAAGCGGGTGCCTACGGCATCCAGGATAAAGGCGCCTTGTTTATCAAGGGAATCGTCGGCGATTACTACACGGTCATGGGTCTTCCCATTGCCCGCGTGTATCAAAGTTTACAAAAGTACTTATAACTATTGATTTATCGGGCGGTTTTGGTTATTATATTATGGCACCGCCGTCATGGTTCAATGGTAAAACAGAGCAATGGTAATGCTCAGTTCCGAGTTCGATTCTCGGTGACGGCACCATTGTAAACTAAAGCCTTTCGTAGAAGGCTTTTTTATATCTCAAAATGGAATATGCGGGAAACTATTGAAAAGCGTCTAAAATGAAGGGTTCAATATCGAGAAACACTATCTATCGTTTATTTATCATCTATCATTTTTGACTATGAAAGGCACTGTTTTGTATTTGATGAGACTAGTACAGACTTTGCTGATCATCTCATCGCATATAAAGAACGTTGTGTTACCAAAGTTTGCTCGAGTATACTGAACCTTTCTAACATCGAAAACGTATGCATGGTCGACTTGATAACTTATCGACGACCGAGTATCATAAAAGACATAGGGAGAGTAAAATCTTTCAATCAGGCGATTTGGATACGCATATACAGAAAAAATAACAACTCTAAAAAATCAGGATTATTCCACCTCGCCATTTTGGTATTAGGTCCGGGAGAGACTTGTGGATCAGATTATCTTAAAATATTCTATATAAACTTTTTGTTTTGGGGAGGATATTCATTAATGCGAAATGCATAAATGAAGGAGGTATTGAAAGTGGAAAAAATTGCTGTCATATATGCTACGAAAACCAAACACTCAAAAAGGCTGGCGGAAGAAATCTGCTCGGTTTTAAAGGTGAAAGCTAAAAACATAACGGAGAAGCCAGACTTACATGATATCGACTTACTTTTCATAGTCAGCGGCATTTATGGTGGAGCCAGTATGCCTGAACTATTGAATTATATTGAGGAGATGGAAGCACCCGCGCTCAAACATATAGTCTTGGTTACGAGCTGCGCTTCGGGCAAGCAGCGACAAGACGCAGTGCGTAGAATCTTCGAAGAAAAGGGGATAGAGGTTATTGACGAGTTTGTTTGTAAGGGAGCCTTTTTATTTGTATCTATAAATCATCCAAACTCGAAGGATCTAAAAGATGCAACTGACTTTGCGCTGGACATTGCAGCAACGCAGTGAATAAATCTTATATAATGAACTAGAAAGGAGAAAAAAATGCCAAACCTAAATATTTGTATAGGAAAACGTGTATCGGATGAGATTAAAAATGATTTGCAATTAGAAATCGGCAGAACAATGTTTATAATACCCGGAAAGACGAATGAAAACACCGTCATCATGATAAACGATAATTACCAAATGTTTAATAATGGTGAAAAAGTTGAAAGGGTGTTTGTTGACGTAAGATTGTTCAAGTCATCTAGCGACGAGAGTAAAAAGGCTTTTTCTGATAATCTCTTTTCAATTTTTGCTAAACTTTTGGATATACCACCCAATCATGTTCAGATAAACTATATTGAACTTTCAAATTGGGCTTCGAACGGGGTTTATAGGTGACTAACGAAAAAACATTCTATTCACTCTTTACAAGTACGATAGGATTGGAATTGGTCGCCTTTTGTAGATCCGCTATAGAAGTGTGACAGTTGTTCGGAAACCATTTACACCTATCAGGAGGAAACACCATGCAGAAAAAAGCCCTTGTAATCATCGATATTCAAAACGATATAACAAAGAACTACAAAGAAGTCATTGGCAATATCAATCATGCGATTGATTGGGCAGTTAATCATGATATCCATGTTGTTTATATACGGCATGAGAATCTGTCAGCCGGAACGAGGACTTTTAAAACCAATACTCATGGATCAGAATTAGCTCCAGACTTGAAAATGGTGACAAGAAATATTTTCACGAAATATAAAGGAAACGCGTTAACCAGCGAAGAATTTTCTGACTTTATTCGTAAAAATGAAATTTCTGATTTCTACATAACAGGGGCGGATGCGGTCGCTTGCGTCAAATCAACCTGTTACAACTTACGCAAAGAAAATTACATTGTTAATGTCCTATCAGATTGCATCACCAGTTATGATAAAAGGAAAATTGACGAAATGTTGAGCTATTATGAAAGCAATGGATGTAAAATTATCCGCTTAAGTGACTTGTTGCCAAACTAGAGTGGGTCGACTTCTATTGAACCAGAATGTAAAGGAGTAGTTGTACAAACTAGATAACGAGATTTCATAATTGCTACACATTTCGTTTGATATTCTAAACGACATTTGTTGGGGAAGCATAACAGTTCTCTGGAAATCATTACACCATACCGATTTCTAGCGTATCAAATTATCAAAAAGCCTTAACATCTGAACAATTTAGCTCACAAATAGCTATACTGACTAAAGCCCTTTCGAAAGGCTTTTTCATTTTAACCAAGAGTGCAGCAAATGTGCAGCTGACTAAAGATAATGTCTCGAATCAAGGGTTCAGTTTCGAACAGCGAACTATAACTTATCTATGTTCTATCGATTGTGATTAAAAGCTAACCTTTTATTAGTCAGTCTGAGTCAACATCGAGCGTTCATCGCGCCGTATGACTCAATCGGAAGACACATCCGCATGAACAATTAAAGTATCAAATGCAATTCTGACAATCACTTCCCAGTATAGCTGTGATCCTGAACGGTAGTTGTTTAAAAAGTAAGATGTCTCGTTGATGAGAAGTGATCAAGCGAATTGCGATGCGCCTTTATCTATTGAATCGAACCAATTATTATGGATTTTTCTTAGTTCAATATGATCAAAATTCCAAATGTATAGATACATTTGGTGGTTGATAAAATCATCACTGGATGCAAAGAAATTCACCTTACTCACTTTTACATTACAAGACATACCGTAAAAATGTGACAATCACAAAAGGAAGTATTATTCCGCAAATAAGCTGTGAAACAGAATGTCGTTTGGCTCTCAAACTTGAAAAAAAAGCACAGAGTAGAATCGGTATCCCATAAATCCATGCACTATAGCCTAATCCTAATAAAATCGCGATAGGTCCTGATGTTCCGACTGCGTGTCCGCTAATTTTGAAATGCAGCAACTTATTACTGATCAAAATGGCTACACCGGATATCAGATAACCCAAATAAATGAAATGAAGTGCCCTTGAAGAAAACACCATCACTGTATAAATCATTCCAAGCACATATCCGATAACAGAAAAAATCATGGCCAGATTTCGTTGCCCTTCGCGATTTTGAAAATGCGGCTCAAAAAGATGTTGCAGAGGATAGGCCGCGATTGGGAAAATACAAAGGAACAGGACGGTCAGCGAGTATTGGATGACATTAGCAAAAATTGTATTTGTTGTCAGAAATAAGTAAGTCAGCATGATAAATGCAATTATCGGTGGTATCGTAATGATGCGGATTAAGATACTGATAAAGTGATTGTCTTTGTTCATATACTTGACCTCCCTATATGGTAAAAAGCTAACATTCACTAAACAATCAAATGTTTTTCACATCAATCCTTCTCAAAGAATATCTCGTCAGTTATTTGTAACCTTTTAATGTGGTATTGAATACTATTATATGTACTTATTGAAATCTTGTCAAACAAACTCCGAAATGATACACTATTAATCAGTAGTAAACTTTAGGAGGATTCAATGATGAAAATCGATATTTCCAAAATCTATTCAGAGAAAATCGCGAATTATCATCTTCCCAGATACGCGGAATTACCGGATATTGAGTTATACTCTGATCAGTTGATTCAATTTGTAGGGAACCGACTAAGTTCACTCATTGTTGAAGCTCCCAATAAGTGGATCACTACATCAATGGTCCATAATTACACCAAACAAAACATCATGAAACGACCGATCAGCAAACGCTATAACAAAGAGCATATTGCTGATCTGGTCTTTATCAGTGTAATAAAAAGTGTAATGTCGATGTCGGATATAAAAAAATTGTTGGAAATACAGTCGAAATCCTACCCGGTTCAAACGAGCTATGACTATTTTTGCGAGGAGTTTGAAAATGCGCTGAAGGCTGTTTTTACCGATGAACCTCTGGCGATGGACTCAGTCGATCTCGAAACAAAAGAAACTGCGATTCTGCGGGCAGCCATTATCACCGCTGTTCATCAAATTCATTTGAACCAATATTTGGTATATATCAACGGAGGTTTGGCAGATGCGGATGATTCCGCTTTGAAATCTCAAACAGAATAGTTCATTGATCTAAACAGGAATATTGGATTACTGAATTAATGCAAAAGAGGTAATTCAGCAGATAAGGACGCTGAATAACTCGACTTTTATAGAGTGCGGATGTGGGATAGTTCCGCATTTGTTGAGTAATGTTGTGCAATTTGTATGTATATAGTTGTAGATAGTTGATCTCAATTTAAGCTAACATTTCGTTCGATATGCAAAGTAACAGTTGTAGCGAAAGTGTAATCGCTCTGCGGAATCATTTTCTCGATATCGGCTTCTGCGTAAATTTCATCAAAACAACAAAATCGATATTTTTAGATATAATACCTATCAAAAAATGCGCTTATCCGGGATCTTCGGTGACGGCATCATTGTCAAAAAGACCCTATTCATATAGGCTTTTTGATTTTAGCTCACATCAAATATCCACATCTTGTTTCGGAAGATTCAACCATGATATAATTTCACAAAATCACAAGCATCTGAAATCGAAAGCGAGGATCCGGTATGAGTGACCAAACTTTGGTGACATCATCGAAACGAATCTACTATCTGGATTATCTGAGGGTTTTTATCGTATTCATGGTCATCTTCCTGCACTCCTTGCTGCCTTTTGTGATCGGGTATGAATGGGTGATCAATGATGCGGATAAGATCTACTTCTTCACCAGCGCATCGACCACCCTCGATGTCTTCATCATGCCGATCATGTTTTTCATCGCGGGTTATTTCGCTTTTCCTTCCATCAGGAAAGGCATCAAGGATTTTGTCGTAGGGAAAGTCTTCCGCATCCTGCTGCCTTGGGCGTTTGGGATCCTGTTCCTTGCGCCGATTATTTCGTATATGGGACTTATTGAACGTAAAGCCATCGACATATCCTATTTGGCTTATTGGACCCGAGGAGACTTTTTCAATCCGTTCAGTCAGCACCATTATTGGTTTCTTATCTCCTTATTCCTCTTCTTCATGATTTTCGCTTTGGTTTATGTTCTCGCGAAGAAACCGTTGGAAAAGGTATATGAAGCATCAAAGGAGCACCAGCCTTCCGCTAGGAGCATCGCGATCTTCCTCGTCGCGATCTTGTCCGTATCGATCGGTTTGTATTACTTTGCGGGGAGATATTATCCGGACGGGACCTGGAACACGTTTTTCGCGGTGATTCCGATGCAAGTGACGCGTTGGACCGGATATGTGCTCTATTTCATCGCCGGCATCATCACTTTCATCAAGCGGGTGGATTTGAAAGCAAGGTTTGCCAAAGGTGCCTTGTTGCTTACATGTGCCCTGGTCTTTATATCCAATGTGGTCACCGATTTCAAATTCCGACTTTACTTCACCCCGGATATGGCGTATTTGAGACCTGAAGTCCAATTCTACAATGCTATCGTCCATGTGGTGTTTTGCTTCGTCGTATTCATCACGCTCGTTTCGCTCTTTGCTTATATCGACCGACCGATACGAAATCTTCAGCGGTTAGCCAAGAACTCATATACGATCTATATCGTCCATATGGTTTATACCGTAATCCTCCAGTATTACATCGTCAAATTGAAGATGGATGTATTCAGCAAGTTCTTCATCATTTTGATCGGAACGATCGTGCTAAGCATCGCCACCGCAGAATTGATTTCGTGGCTAGGCTTTGTCATCAGGAAAGTTCGACATAAACCAGTGATACGTTAAACGTGGAATAAGTCAGTTTTAAGGGAAAGGCAATTTCGTATTTCGATGGAGAAATTATACATTATCTAGCCAAAGGATCTATGAGATTCGCGGGATGCAAATAGGGATTGATGAGCAGTTTTATGAAAACCATTCAAACGATGTAATAACATTATGGAGTACAACTATGGAACTAAAAGAAGTCATCGAAACACGCAGAACCGTCCGTAAATTCAAAGATATCGCAATTCCTGATTTTATCCTGAACGAAATGTTGGAATCGGCGCGCTTGGCACCATCCGGCGGAAATGCGCAAGGACATGTATTCGGTGTCATCAAAGATCAAAAAATCAAAGACAAACTTGCGTTGGCGGCTGGTGAACAGATGTGGATCGCAAGTGCACCGATCGTATTCGCATGTTGCGCGCGTCTCGATTGGGATATTGCTAAACAACCAGAGGAAAATTTCGGACTGATTGTCAATAAACTTCGCTTTGACAACTCATTCCTTGATTATCTTTGCATGTATCCTTCAGGCAAAGCGCGGATGACATTGTTTGAAAACGCAACGCCTCTGATCCCAGCCGAGCATATCTTCCTTACCGCGGTTTCACATGGATTATCCGCTTGTTTCGTGGGATATCTGGATATTCCGCAAGTCGATGGAATCCTGGGACTGCCGGAAGACATCACGTGTCTCTACTTGCTTCCGGTCGGATATCCCGATGAAACTCCAAAACCGAAGCATCGAAAG
>JBAVGP010000161.1:0-2580 GCA_049684955.1 Erysipelotrichaceae bacterium | reverse complement strand
TTCATAGATGAACAGCTGCGAAACGGTCTGACGGACCTGGGATTTCCCTTGGGCGATGATGACGGTCTGTCCGACACGCATGACGCCTTTATAGATACGTCCGATCCCTAAACGTCCGATATATTCGTCATAGGCCAGCGAACTGACCTGCATTTGAAGAGGTTCTTCGTCATAATCCGGATACGGTCCGCAATGTTTCACGATCGTTTCGAACAACGGTTCGATCGAATCGCTTTCATCATCGGGATGATACTTCACGATGCCTTGACGGGCGATGCCGTAGAGGATCGGGAAATCGAGTTGTTCATCGGTCGCATCGAGCGAAAGAAACAGGTCATAGACCAGATCGACGACGACTTCGGCGCGTTGGTCGCCCTTATCGATCTTATTGATGAGGAGAATCGGGCGTAACCCCAGTTCGAGTGATTTCTGCAGCACGAAACGGGTCTGCGGCATCGGTCCTTCGCTGGCGTCGACCAAGAGGATGACGGTGTCTACGGTGCGGATGATGCGTTCGACTTCGCTTGAAAAATCAGCATGGCCCGGTGTGTCGACGATGTTGATTTTGATGTCGTTGTGGTAGACGGAACAGTTTTTGGAATAGATGGTGATGCCGCGTTCGCGTTCGAGCGCGTTGCTGTCCATGACCTGTTCTATGACTTCTTCGTTTTTACGAAATACATTGCTTTGCGCTAGAAAAGCGTCGACTAAGGTACTCTTACCGGCATCGACATGGGCAATAACTGCGATATTGATCATCTTGATATGACTCATTGCAAACCTTCTTTCAAAAGACACTTCATTATAGCATTTTTTCCGTTATGTTCAAACAAATAGAAAAGGCCTTGCGGTCTTTTCACTCTATATCGGCGTTTTGGATCATTTTTTTGAGGATTTCAGCCGATTTATTCAGATTTTCGCGTTCTATTTCGTTCAAAGGGATGGGCAGGATGCGTTGTATCCCGCTGCGTCCGACGACGCAAGGCATCGCCATATACACATCCGATATCCCTCCTTCGCCATGGAACAGGCTGCTGACGGTCAGAATCGACTGTTCGTCGCGCAGGACGGTTTCGACGATGCGACGCACTGCCAAAGCGACCGCGTAGTTGGTATATCCTTTGCGGTTGATGATTTCATAGGCGGCATTGCGCACTTCATCGAGGATTTTTTCCTTGAAATCAGGGTCTTCTTTGCCGAAGATCTCAAGCGCATATTGATCGACCGTCATCCCTGCGATCTTCGTCGCGCTCCATGCGGCGATCTCCGAATCCCCGTGCTCGCCGATGATGTAGGCATGGATGTTGCGTGGATCGATACTGAAAGATTTCGACAGGATCGATTTCAGCCGTGAAGTGTCCAGAACCGTACCTGAACCAAACACGCGGTTGGCGGGCAGTCCGGAATAACGGTAGGTGATGTAGGTCAGCACGTCGACCGGATTGGATACGACCAGCAGGATCGCATCCGGACTGAATTTGACCAGTTCCGGTACGATGCTTTTGAAGACCGGGATGTTTTTCTTCAGGATATCAAGCCGTGTTTCACCGGGTTTTTGCCCGATGCCGGCGGTGATGATGATGAGATCGGAATCCTTTGTGTCTTCGATGGTCCCGCTGGTGATATCGACGGCTTTCACGAAGGCTGCGCCATGGCGCAGGTCCATCGCTTCCGCTTCCGCCTTTTCACGATTCACATCGACCAGCACGATGTCGCTGGACAAGCCTTCCGACATGATGGCGAAAGCGCTGGTCGAACCGACGAAACCTGCTCCGATGATGGATATTTTGTTGGTTTTCATAATTCCTCCTACCTTAAGTATAAAAAAAAAGAACGAATATGCCATCTAAACGACCAAAGACCCTTGCGGGTCTTAGGAAATGGTTTGTTCGAACGCGGAGGATTTGGCGTAATGATTGCTGCGGGTCGGTTCGATGATCAACAATCCGTCTTTGACCAGACGTACGAAGACATCGGCCAGCGCGGGATCAAATTGGGTCCCGGCATTGCGTGCGATTTCTTCCAGCGCATAATCGACGCTCATGTAGGATTTGTAATGGCGGTCGGACGTGATCGCATCGAAAGCGTCGGCGATGCAGATGCAGCGTGCGCCGAAGGAGATGTTCTCGCCTTTGATCTTGCGCGGATAGCCTTTGCCGTCCCAACGTTCGTGATGGCCGATGACGCTCGGAATAACCTTGTTGAAGGTCGGCAGATATTTGATGATGGTGATTGACAGATCGACATGCTTCTTCATCGTTTCATATTCTTCGGTCGTCAATCGGGTCAGTTTGGTGAGGACGTTTTCAGGGATGCCGATCTTGCCGATATCATGCAGCAAGCTTGCCTGCCGGATGATTTCGACTTCTTCGGTCTTCGCCCCGACGGCTTCCGCGATCGCGGTCGCATATTTCGCGACACGCTGCGAATGCCCGAATGTAAAGTGGTCCTTCGCATCGATGGCGGCGGTCAGCGCATAGATGGTGGCCATCTGGTTCTCGTCGGTATCGCCGATGCTATGGCTCTGTTCTTCCATTTCGGGATTATAGATCACGGTTTTGTTGCGTCCGGTCTTCTTCG
>JBAVGP010000160.1:0-7832 GCA_049684955.1 Erysipelotrichaceae bacterium | reverse complement strand
TCTTCTTAGGATTCTTAATCCATTCTTGCCACTCATTGAGAAACGATTCAATGACCGGACGATCAGGTGTGATTTTGTCCCGTAACGGATAGAATTGAACAACTCTCCCGTCTCTATATTCGACTGTGTAATAGGGCGTATTGGGATGTTCTTTCCTTCTGACAAATACGATTACAGTTTTACGCGCAATCACTCTGTCAACATAGGATCCGACACAATGATGAAGTGTCTTGCCTTCTTCTAAAATCTCTTCAAGACTCCTTGGCACTCTGATTTCGAGTCCGCTGTCTTCAAATTCCAGCTTCAATAGTTTCAACACGATTTCTTTGTAAGTGTTTGTTTCAAGTTCGAACTTCATCGCATTGAATTTTCCAACTGCTTTGTCATGAGCATCTTCCAAATCCTTTGGGAATGCTAGAAGATTATTGTCGGGGATGGTTTTGATTTTCACCATCATATCGATATAGTCAACGTATTTGTCCAATCGAGTATAGTTAAGGTGGCGACTTGATCCACATCCGATTTCTTCGTTTTTCTCTTCTTGCACGTAGCGGATGATTTTTGGAGGACTCATACAAGTAGCTTTATGCATTTCTATGATCTTCAATGCATTCGCGCGGTCCGATATCAATTCCACATCAGCAAAATTAAGTTTAAATCCAATCTTTTCAAACATGCGATAGATAATGACATGCCTGGTGCAAGCGTTGTTTTCGCGAATGAACTTTACATATTTCCGGACACTTTCTGCGCGGATATAGCGATGATCTGTCCGGAGACTGATCACTTCTTCATAGAGGTTTGTCATGCCAAGTTTGCTGAGATATTCTACCCAGGGATATCTCGTCGCTTCTCGCATGTACATCATTGCGTACCATCCTGAGTTCTTTCCGTGTTTCTTGTCTGTGAACAATCCAACTCCAGAGTATCTCAAGTCTGTATCTCGAAGAAACTCTTCAAACGAATCTGGATAGAAGTCGAAGTACTTCTTCATCCGGAATTCGTAATCATTGATGCTGAAGTATCCTTCAATCCATTTGCCGGCACTCGAAATATAGTTCTTGAAGTAGTCGCGGTCTTCACGCACGGGATATTTTCGGTGTTGATACCACTGGCCCCTGTAGATTGTTTCTCTTTCGACTTCATCGATGCTGACTCTCTCCTTCACATTTTCAACGTAGTGCCGAATCATGTAATCGCGCTTTACGATCCGGCCTTCGAACTTTTGCATCACGTGCGCGAAGATATGCGTCTCCAGGTTACGATAGTTCGTTCGGCTGGTGATTTGTTTCAGTACATAAGGAGTTTGACATAACGGACATTGATCTGGTGATGCGTTCAGGATAGCCTTTCCAAATCGATGCCCACAGTGCCCACAGTAGTAGAACCCATCTTTTCGAAAAAGATAGTGTGGCATTTCATCATACCCGATGCATGCCAATTGTGGGATATCAGGTATCTCAATGACGACTTCTTCAATCGTCAGTTTCGGCTGAATCGTCTTCTTCATTCTCGTATTCACCTTCTTCCTCTTCTTCGAGTTCAACTGTTTCCTGTGTCGAAACCGGATCATCGATGAAATCGAATATTGAGATCATACCGACACCTCTCTTCTTTTCGTTTGCAAGTTTTTTGTCAGCTTTGTCTTGTGCTTGTTTTGCTTGATTTTCTTCATTGCGCTTTCGTTGCATCTCAGCGCGTTCTGCCATTTCTTTGGGTGTCACAACTGGCGGAGTATATTTCGGTCTGTTATCCTCTGTACCAACTCCGTCCGGTTGTGCGACTTCGGTTTTATCGCTTTTGAAGTAATCTGCGATGATCTGAAACCCTTCGTCGTCAGATATGACCTGCAGCCTTTGCTTTTTTGCATAGGACATCAATGTGTTCAATGCATTCTTAATTGACTTCCCTGCTTTCAAAATCCCTGCAAGAAGATCTTTGTCGGTTTGGTTGCAAAGCCAATTGTGAATATGGTCTTCGGCCATGCTGTGCGGATTGTTCATTTCTTCAAGCATCTTTGCATGGGCTTGTTCGATAAGTGTTGATGAGTTTTCTGTCATTTTCTATCTCCTTGGGTGACTTGCTCACCCCATGAATGAATCTGTTTGAATGCTGCATCTAGGTCTTCTGATGGTATGTACTCATTGGCGAATAGTACTGCATGTCCATTCTCGTACCTGAAGGCCACCATCCCATCGACTTTGAATTCCGTATGTCGGTTAGGTGTCTCAATCAATGGTTGAATTAAGTCGTTGCTGCTGATCGGTTTTTCCGGGATGATCTCGACATTGTTTTTCCAATAACGAGGATCCAACTTCGGATCGTAACTAATTTCTGTTTTCGGAATCCAATGCTTCGGTTGTATATTCTTTGGCCGCATGACCTGATGCGTCAGTTTTGGCTGAGATGCAGCGATAGGCTTGGGAGTGTAGTCAATGTCCAGTTTCTTTGGAATTACTGCGATCTCAGATATCCGGCAATTTAGATTCTCCGCGATCAGGTCCAGCATCTCGATGGTGAACTTGCAGTCGTCATGTGAGAGTTGACTGGTAATGTAGTCTGCTTCGATTCCTTGCTCGCGACAGATCTGCGCAAACTTCACTCCGACCTGTTTTGCTTTGAATCGAATGATCTGAACATGTCCCTTGTACTTCACGGCTTTGGACTCCTTCACTTCTTTCACTTTTACCGGTTTACTTGGTTTAGGTTGCGGTGCTTTCCGAGTAGCGAACTCATCAAATGGAAGATCGATCGCATCCGAAATCTTTGTTGCTTCCTCGATGGTCAACTTCGTCTTGTCGTTGAACAAGGCTTGATATAGTCTGCTTGGAGACATCCCAACTTGGATTGCGATATGAGCTGTTTTGTAGTTCAATGACTTGATATGATTCTTAAGTTTTACCGCATCGATTTCGACACGATTTTGCCATTTATTCATTTTGATTCCCTTTCGGCCTTGCACGTAACCAGCCTGCTTCTTGCTCTGTTGTCAATTTGATCGTTCCGAATCCCATTAATTCATTAATAGGGTCTTTAATACTATTCTTTTCATTCTTATCATTATTGGTTGTTGTCGCTCGCATGTCGTTGGCATGTCGTTTGTTTGTCGTTTGATTGTCACTAAGTGTGTCGTTTACTATGTCGCTGTCAGTATCATAGCCTTGATAATCCGCCCATTTTACAATGTTTATCATGCTAAATGTGCTTGTCGTTTCGTGTGTCACTTCGTGTGTCGATTTTAACCTACTTAATGAAGTCCGCACCTCTCGTACTGACAAACCCGTTTCTGCAGACAACTTCTCAAAACTTGTAATAAATGATCCTGCATTGATTGAAATCCCATGCCATTCTTTAGGTTTATGGTTCGCTTTCAATAGACAGTGCAAGAACAACTTCGTTGTATTCACATCGGTATACCACTCCCATTTTTCCATTTGACGATACAGTTTAATATATCCGGCCATAGAGTTTGCCCTCCTAAAACGGGTCTTTACGAAGCTCTACAACCAGTCCTTTGGCTGCTGCCAACGTATCGATCGAGGTCGCTTTTTGGATGGTTTCAACCATCAGACGTTCGTTTGAACTGGTATCCGACAGATGGATTAGAATGATTTTTCGTGTCTTTTTCAGATCGCAAGCTTTAAGAAATTCGAGGCATTTGTCAAGATTCAAATGGCTATTTGACCAAGGATGATTCGGGTCAACTTTAATATGATTGCACTCAATCATGATGTAATTGACTCCAGCGAAATGAGGTTTGAAGAAGGATGTATCGGTGATGAAGAGCAGTGATTCTTTAGTATCGCGGTCGAAAATAAGATACCCAACCGGATCCATAGCGCTATGATGAACGTCAAACGCGAAGAAACTTTTATTGATCCCGAAGTTCGTCATCGTATTCTTATTAAAGGGTTTCTTGTGTTTCATCGTGGTCCCGATCTCTTCCATAGTCCCGATCGATCCATAAATTGATATCCCGTTGTTGTCGTATTCTTTGGCAAATTTGGCATGATCTCCATGCTCATGAGTGACCAGGCATCCGATGATATCCTTCCACCGGTCCGGGAAAACCCTATACACATTTGTATAAGGCATCCCGGATTCAAGTAGGAGGATCTGACCATCATCGAACTCGAGGGCATAGGCGTTGCCCGCACTCGAACTTCCGAAGACTGTCAGTTTCATATCAGAATGGATTGCCAACGGGCAGCGTTGTTTGTTCTACTTTGGATTCAGACTTCAGTTCCACTTTTCTTATTGGCTTCACCTCAGCCTCTTTCGGAGCTTCAGGCGCTTGTTCTGCCATCATGGCATCTGCATCAACCAACTCCGTGAACGCTGTTTCTTCGAGGGCTGGGATGTCGTCATCTTCGCCTTCAACATACCCCGACTCAATGAAGTTTTTGACTAGTAATGGAGTGTCATCAGAAGAGTTGATAATGAGTTTCAATGCACGGCCAATGACGGTTTTCTTTGCCATTTGATCAGGGAATTCTTTATGCGTTGTTTGTCCGGGGTTCTTAGATTTATTCCAAGCAGCTTGAATTTGACCCTTATCCATAATTTCCCAGCGAACACCACCATTTCTAAGCTTAACGATGCAGTATGCACCAATGATTGAGTCCGCCGATATCGTAGTATCAAAGTTACGCTTGCGCTTATGCACAATAATGCGCTCTTCACCATTGATGATTTCCGTCTCGACTTCATCACCCTTAAGGATTACTTGAGGAATTATATCCGCAACACTTGCGAAACGTTTTGCCACAGCCAACGTCCCAAAGTAGGAACGCTGAAATTGAAGTTGATTACCGTATACGATGAAATATCCTTGTTTTTTATCTACATTCAAACCCTGAACAATCATGCTCTTGATTGCGTAGACGATTGAACTTTGCTCACAGACTGTCAGTGCCGGTTTCTTATCGCGGTCTACAACTGTGAGGATGTTTAAATATGCCGATTGAATAGCATTCCCTACCGCATAATCTTGGGGAATTGAGAACGCATTTTCTGCGATCAAGCGATCAATGTCAGATTGGACGTATTCGGTAATGGTCGGTTTGTTTTTTGCCGGAGCGTTATTGTTCGGCGTTTGATTTGGTTGTTGTGTCATGATATCCTCCTAGAACTGTTTTAGTTCGGAATATTGGTCGTCTGCATACATGCTGATGATCTGCGTAAACATTGGAATCTCGAGCGTAAGTGACTCTCGGTTGTCGATAATGACCGGACATGAGACCTGGTATTCACCCTGGAAGCACTTGATGATATCCAATCCCGTGTAGATGCGTTCTCCGGTCGATTGTGCGTCATAGGGCTTGCCATTGAGGTGTGGATCACAGACTTGTTGAAAGCCTCCGTTGACTTGCTGCTTGAACAACTTCCACTTGATCTGACCAAAGTGGGATGACAAGGCTTCTTCCAAGGCTTCGTTCTTCGATTTCATGAACTGCTCTGTTTGGAATCCCACGGTCTTGAAATAATCGCGTAACTTGAGCAATGATTCTTCACGCCCCTGCAGTTCTTTGATGCGCTTCAAGGTATCTTTCTGTGCTTCGAGTTTGCCGAGCCGGAAGTTGTTCTCATTGATCTTGGCGGTGAGTTCGTCACGTTTGAGTTTGTATTCCAGTTTCACTCCATCATCGCTAGATCCGTTTCTCCACTGATTCACGGTCCACTCGGCTTGTTCTATTCTTTCCAACAATTCTTTTTGCTTATCTGCATCGATGAAATCTGATTCCAGAATGCTCTCGGTAGTAGGTAGTCCATTGAGTTTGACATTTAACTCTGCAATCTCTTCGTCGATTTTCAAGCGTTTCTCTTCCAGATCCGCGGCATCGTTGGCCAGTTTTTCAATCTCGTTTTTCAATGCGTTTCCCTGGACAAGAATGCCATCGACTTTCGCTTTACGATCGTTTTCAAATTGGATCCTTGCCCGATCAATAACTTCTTCCGGATTAATGTCCTGAAGAGGTCTGTGACAGGTTGGACACGTTGTGTTCACGGTCGGCTCGACAAATACCTGGTATTTCGAATCGTTGTATTGGCGAAGCAGATCATCCTTCTCACGACTCTTCGAAGATGACTTTACGCGGTTGAATTCTAGGTCGTTCGCGAGCATCGTTTTCTTGGCACCGAGAGACGCGATCATGCTTGAAACGTCTTGCCGCGCTACACTGGTTTCCCTGCGTTTGGCGATGAATTGGTTGTAGGCTATATCTTTCATCGCATCCAGTACGATCTTCGTCTGGCGCATGTTTTCTTCGGCGATAGCGACGCTTTCTGGCTTTTCGTTAGGCCGTGGTTCAACAAGGTTTTCGAGGTCTCGTTGGTACCCACGTAGTAGTGTTTGAATCGTATTTCCATCGTATTCATCGGTAATCGTGCGCTTCAGTTCGTCGATCTGATAAGGCAAACGATCGATTTCATCCGCGTTGGTACGAGCCTTTTGACGGATATATTCCTGAATATTAGCAAAGGATTTGTTGATGTTGATATCCTTCATCCACTCACTTCGAAGCATTGAGAATTCAGGTGTCTCCAGTAGTGATTTTTCGATGTCGGTTTCATTTCCAACCAGTTTCATGAGTTCTTCGCGGCGCTTCTTATCGTCGAGTTGATTCATGAAGTATGTGGGAGACGTCAGCATCTTGAAGGTGTTTTCGTTCACAATCGCATTGACTGCTTTCGTGTATTCCTCCGTCTTCATCTTGGAATCGTTGTAGTAAAGAGTTTGTATATTCCCCTCAAAGACCCGGGTGATGGATCCACGCTTTGTGACCCAGTTTTCTTCTTGAACTCGACGGAAGATATGAGTAACATCATCGACAAGTAATGATAATTCGATTTCCACGATGATCTCGCGGATGTCTTCCCCGTCAGGATCCTTGCGTTTGACCGGGAATGCCGTAGCTCCACTGGAATCCTTTCCGAAGAGAACCCACCAAAGGGCATCCGCGACTGTTGTCTTCCCGGTGCCGTTGGCGCCGCGGAGATCGTTGATTGAATTGAATTGGATGGATCGCTGATCGATCCCTTTGAAATTCGATATCTTAAGCCGATTGAATGTGATTGTCTTCATTCGTTTCTCCCTTGATTTCTTTGATGAATTCTGTGAGCGCTTTTTCTTTGTCTTCACTCAGCAAATGCAATTCATATTCCTTATCCTCTGCCAAAACGGAATCGATTGCTTCATTAAGGTTCTTTTGATAAGCGAGCTCTGATTTCAATCGGACGATTTCGGAATCCTTCAATTCGATGTCCGATTTCTGCATTGTGATAAGCACCCGTTGGTTGAAGATGGTCGTTTTAGCTTGTTTGATTACTTCATATGCTGCTTTAAGTAGTGCTTCCATTCTTACCTCATTGGAACGTCGATATCGTCCCAATCCCCTTTCTTTGTCGGAATTGTCGGCTTGCTCGCCGGAATGCTTTTTTGGGTTCTGATTAGCGAGTCGTTACATGCCTTTTTATTTCGTCCTTCAGCGATGCAAACAATCAGCAACATGACACCCAGAATGATGGTGATTGAACCTCCCCCAATTAGAACGATGTTGATTAGGTTGTTCATTACCGCACCTCCCAAACTTTGAATGATCTCTTCACCTGTTCATCGTGAATTATGTATGCATGACTTGGGCTTCCGCCATCGTCTATTCCTACCTCTGATCTCGCCCATTTTAATGTGCATGATGGATCGTCAGTCGGTTCCCATACTTCCGACTCATATATTTTCAATGCCTCTTCTTTGGTGTATCGTTCAGCGTCGCAAGCAATACCACCTTCCCATAAATTTACAAAGTCAAACTTCCTTTTATATGGCATCACTC
>JBAVGP010000159.1:0-6929 GCA_049684955.1 Erysipelotrichaceae bacterium | reverse complement strand
TTCAAGTTCGGCGATATGCAATTCCAGTTTCTCGATCACTTCATGGTTATGCTTGATTCGTTTATGCATAGGCTCTTCCGTAGGCTTTGTTTCTTCCTGTGCCGCTTCGTTTTCGCTTGCGGCGGTTTCTTTCTCAGTCATGACGTCCTCCTGTTCCATAGATTTTTTCGATCGCTTCGCTCATGAAATCCATGAGTGCGACGATCCTGTCATATTCCATCCGGCTTGGTCCGACAACCATCAGTTGTCCGGATTCGCTTTCGTTGATGGTGAATGTGTTGGTGATCACGGCGACATCGTCCATCCAGACGAGTTTGGAATGGTCGCTGCGGATCAGATTCAAGTCCCCTGCGCGCTGCCCGATCGTCCGCCAAAGCGAACTGTCTTCCAGCATGCCCATGAGTTGTTTCAGCTTCGTGATATCCGCGAACTCCGGCTGGTTCAGCATATTGCTGGAACCGGAGAAGTAGAAGTTATCGTTGGCGAATTTCATGAACGCGTTGAAGAAGGCTTGGAATACGGATTCATAACGCTTGATTGACAACGCAAGGATCGGTTTGATCAGCTTCATCTTCTCGACGACATCCAGCAGTTTGGTTCCGCTTAGCCGTTCGTTCAGGATGCTGCAGCAATTCTGCAATTCCTCGACGGTGATCTCTTCGGTGAACTTGAACAAGCGGCTTTCGGTATGTCCATGGTTGGTGATGAAGACCGCCACCGCGCTGTGTTCGTCGATCGGGAATAGATTGATATGCTCCAAGGTCTGGTCGCTGCCTTCCGGTCCCAAGACCACAGCGGTGAGCTGGGTCATTTGGGAGAGGATATCGCAACTTCGCTTGATGACTTCGTCGATCCGCATTTCGCGGTCCGAGAATACCTCACGCAAGGCCAATTCGAGGCGATCATCCATTTTCTGCACCATCAGGTGTTCGACATAGAAACGGTATCCTTGGGTGGACGGAATACGTCCGCTGGATGTATGTGTCTTTTCCAATAATCCGGCTTCTTCTAATTCAAGCATATCGTTGCGGATCGTGGCGGACGAATAGGGCAGGTTGTTCTTTTCCAATAAGGTTTTCGAACCGACCGGTTCCGCCGTCGCGATGAATTCTTCGACGATCGCTTTGAGTATCTCGATCTTCCGTGGTGTCAGCAATGGACTCACCTCCTTAGCACTCATGCATTAGGTCTGCTAATATTATAGTTGTTCAGGTTAGCACTGTCAACTATTAAGTGCTAAATCAAGAGTAAAGAAAACCGCTTTTTCAAGCGGTCGGATTCATTTGAATTCAATTATATAATACTTCAGGTCTTTACCTAACTCTAGTTTTCCTTGGATCAGGAATTGCTTGTCGGACAGTTTCACAGAACTGATCGGCCATCCGGTATTGATGAATTTGTCGATGCGTTGGTATTTCACGGTATTGATGTCGAAATGTGCCAGGTACAGTCGCCCGATGCCGTTGGGCTGACTGCCGTCACCTTTCATAAAATCACCGATGAATAATCCGTTCTTGTTTTCAAACGAGGCAAGTCCGTACGCTTTTGAGTGATTCGCGAATATCTGCGTCGCCGACTTGCGACCGGTCTCCATCTCGTATACGTGCATCAAGTGATCGCTATTGCCGTTCTTGATCGCGGTGATGTACCAGTGATTTCCGAATCCAACCAGGGCTTCCGGCGACAGGTTATTGCCGACCTTGATCAACTGCATATCCTTGAATTTCTGGGTGACGGAGTCGTAGGTCGCACTGTAAAGGAGCGTTTCTTTGTTTTTGTTGGCAGCATAGGCGATGTTCATCCCGTTGAGCGTGAACGCACTCGCGAAAGGCAGTGAAGCTTCGGAGGTGGTTGCGTCGGTCACGCCGCCATACTCCGTCGAGGAACGCAGCGATGAATCCAATTTGATCTGGGTGATCTTGTGCGTACTCTTGAATTCGGTTTGCGAGATCGCTTCGTAATGCACTTGCAGGAAAACAAGCGAAATGTCGCTGAATTTCAAAAGTTTCGGGATATTCAGATCATAGGTCGTATCCTTTAGTAATACCGTCGCTTTGGTTCCGTTGATGACGGAAATTTCATATTTATGCTCGCCCGCTTTATCGGTGATCGGATAACCCCCGCTAAAATATACTCTCCCTCTGAGGACGGCGATGGATGATACGTAATACTTCTTGCTTGGATCGATGATGAAAATCCGGATGAATGCCTTCGTCGTGAGATTGTACGTATAGATGCCGGTCGAGAAGGCCGCATCGGGATGAGCGCTGTCGGAATAAGACGATAAAGAAAAATACAGCAGATTCCCGTCCGCGAACAAGGCGTCGATGCGCGCTTTGGCTGGATCAGCGGTCGTCGCAAGCACTTTAGTAAAGTTCAGTTCGGTGAAGGTGACACCCTCAACCAGGTTGGGTAGTATATTTTCTTCAGGTTTCTTCGTTTCACGCAATAAAATCCGCTCGATTGCCGAGCAGCCTCCAAGCAGAAGAATAAGAAAAATGACGATGATCTTTTTCATGTTTTGCCCCACATCTATATGTCAATTTTACCTTATGCACACCAAAACACAAGCATTAAAAAACCATCCTTGCGGATGGTTGTGGTTATTCAGCCTTGCCTTCGCTGCCCAAGACTTCTTTGATCTTGTGCGCGACGACATCTTTTACATACTTACGTCCGATCGTGAGGTAGGTACGCGGATCGAACGCATCAGGTTTGGTATCCATGACTTCACGGATTCCGGCGGTCATCGCAAGTCTCAAATCGGAGTCGATGTTGATCTTGCAGACGGCTGATTTCGCGGCTTCGCGCAGCATTTCTTCGGGGATGCCGATCGCATCGGCCATCTTTCCGCCATGGGCGTTGATGATCTTGACGTATTCCGGCGATACGCTGGAAGCGCCATGCAGGACGATCGGGAAATTCGGGAGACGTTTTTCGATTTCATGCAGGATGTCGAAACGCAGCTGCGGTTTCTGTCCCGGCTTGAATTTGAACGCGCCGTGGCTGGTTCCGATGGCGATGGCCAAGGAATCGACGCCGGTACGACGTACGAAGGCTTCGACTTCATCCGGATTGGTGAACTGCGCATCATCGTCTTTGACATGGACGGCATCTTCGATACCGGCCAGTTTGCCTAACTCGCCTTCGACGGTGACACCGCGGGCGTGGGCGTATTCGACGACTTCTTTGGTGATGCGTACGTTTTCTTCGAACGAGTGCTTGGAACCGTCGATCATGACGCTGGTGAATCCGGAATCGATGCAGGATTTGCAGATTTCGAAATCATCGCCGTGGTCGAGATGCAGCGCGATAGGGATATTCGATTCGATGATCGCGGCTTCCACCAATTTCGTCAGATACGTTGAATTGGCGTATTTGCGCGCCCCTGCGGATACTTGCAGGATGACGGGCGATTTTAGTTCGTTGGCGGCTTCGACGATCGCTTGGATGATTTCCATGTTGTTGACATTGAAGGCACCGATTGCATAACCGCCATCATAAGCTTTCTGGAACATTTCTTTGGTTGATACTAAGGGCATTTTTTGTTCCTCCTGCCCTACATTTTATTCCTTTTCAGTCCTTTTTCATAGTCCCGCCAAGCGGATGTAAGGGATTACATTGTTTTTTTCATACGGAATTTTGGCATGAGTCTTGAAAAGACGTTCGGCAGAAGTCCGAAACAAAAGAGGCGGAGGCCTCTTGAGTGAATGGATGGAACGGCAATCTAGTACTTGATATTGAGGAAACTCATCAACAACATGATGTTCAGTATCGTCAATGTGATTCCGATCACCCAAAGCGCGAGTTTGTGCCGCAAGGAATTCTTGTTTTTCCCCATGACTTTCTCGGATGAAGTCAGATAGATCTGCAGGAAGACGGTGATCGGCAGTTGGATGCTCAAAAGCATCTGACTATAGATCAGTCCAAGGAAAGGATTCGGGATGAAGAAGATCGCGACGGTCGCCAGCAGCAGGATGCCTGCGACGCCGAATTTGGTATGGACGTCTTTGATATCATAGGGTTCCCCGAAGAATCCGGCGAAAATCGAACCGCCTGCCATCCCTGCGGTCGTGGAGGATGCGATGCCGGAAAAAAGCAGCGCGACGCCGAAGATGACGGCCGCCAGATTGCCGACCAACGGGATCAGCATGCTTTGGGCTTGTCCCAGTTCGGTCACAGGAATACGAGCTACGAAGAAAGTCGTCGCGGCGAGGATGATCATCGAACTGTTGATCGCCCATCCGATCATCATCGAAAACAAGGTGTCGGTAAATTCATATTTAAGCTGCATCTTCTGGATGGCTTCGTCTTCAAGGTTCCATTGACGGCTTTGGATGATTTCGGAATGCAGGAACAGATTATGCGGCATGACGACGGCACCCAGGACAGCCATGATGATGGGCATCGAGCCGTGCGGGATGGCGATCGTCGTCCAACCATGGACGGCGGCAGCCCAATCGACCTGCACGACACTGAGTTCGTAAATGAAAGAGAGTCCGATGATCGAAACGAAGCCGATGATCCATTTCTCCAATTTTTCATAGGAATTCGTGAACAGCATCCACAGGATCAACGCCAGCACCATCATCGATCCGATATGGATCGGTAGTTGGAAAAGGATTTTCAGCGCGATCGCGCCACCCAGGATTTCCGCCAATGCGGTGGAGATGGCGGCGAGAATGCCCGTCCCGAGAATCGTTTTCGATAACCAGGGTTTCAGATGTTTGGTGGCGGATTCCGCCAGGCAGTCCCCGGTGACGATGCCTAAGTGGGCGACATTGTGCTGCAGAACAATCAGCATGACCGTGGACAAGGTGACCATCCAAAGCAAGGTATAACCATATTGTGAACCGGCGGCGATATTGGATGCCCAGTTCCCCGGGTCGATGAAGCCGACCGTCACCAATAATCCCGGTCCGATATACGTGAATAATTCGCGCAGCCCGAAACGCGGTTTATGATCGGTTTCTTTTAGTTTCTTGAAGAACGACATCGTCTCACCCCCTTTCAATTATACATAAACGTTATTTTTCGAATTTTCGGCGCACCAGATCGATGAGTTCGGCCGGTACGAAACGGCTCAAGTCGCCTTTATTGAGGGCGATCTGTTTGACGGTCGAGGACGACAGGAACGAATATTCCGGTTTGGTCAGCAGAAACAACGTTTCGATATCGGGTGCCAGGATCATGTTCGCGGTGGCTTGCTGGAGTTCGTACTCGAAGTCCATGACGGCGCGGATTCCGCGGATCAGGACATTGGCGCCGAAACCGCGCGCGGCATCGACCGCCAATCCGTTCCTGGCATGAATCGTGACATTGGGCAGATCCTTGCATGCGATCTGCAGCATTTCCAGCCGTTCTTCCAGCGTGAACGTCGCTTTTGAATTGGGATTATGCATGACGACGACATCCAAGGCTTCGAATAAGGTCGCGGCACGCCGTATGACATCTAGGTGGCCGAATGTGATGGGATCAAAGGATCCCGGATAGATCGCTTTCGACATTTGTTTTCCTCCTCAGGTAATGCAATGCGCTGTAACCGTAGGTCATCTTTTTATCCAGGACGAAGTCTCCGACCGGCATCGTTTCTTCATCGAGCGTTTCCGCGACGATATAGCCGTTTTCAATGAGCAGGTCATATTGGTCGATCAGCCGCAGGATCTTTTCCATATCGACTTTCCCGTAGGGCGGATCAAGATAGATCAGATCGAAGCGCTTCTCTTTGTTTTTCAGATATCTTAGTGCCTGCGTCGCTTCCATCCGTAAGACTTTGCATCTTTCGTTTTCCTTCAGCATATCCACGTTCTTCTGGATGATCTCGATGGCGCCTGCGCTGCCGTCGACCAGGACCGCGCTTGCCATGCCGCGCGAGATGCCTTCCAAACCGACGCTGCCGCTGCCTGCGAACAGATCCAATACGCTTTTATCCTCAACCCAATTACCCAGCCGATCGAACAAGGCTTCACGGATTTTGTCCATCGTCGGGCGTGTGCCCTTCCCGTCCGAAGTGGTCAATAAACGCGACCGGTGTTTCCCTCCGACGATTCTCATACGGCATTCCTCCGATTCTGTTTCGACAGAATATTCTGGGCGATCCCCAGCCCGCACATGATCGCCATCGTACTGGATCCCCCTTGGGAGATGAACAGCAATGGTACGCCGGTCAACGGGATCAGGGCGGTGACGCCGCCGATATTGAGGATGAAATGGACCAACAGATAGAGCGAGATGCCGATCAGCGTCATCTTGCTTTTTTCGTCGATGCTGCGGAAGACGCCGCGGAAAAGCCGGTAGATGATCAGACTATAGAGAATCAGGATGATACTGAAACCGATCATACCGGTTTCTTCGGCGATGATCGCGAGGATGAAATCGGTACGCGCGGCAGGGAGATAACCATATTTCTGTAAGGAACGTCCGAGTCCGACCCCGAACCAATTCCCTTTGACGATCGCGATCAGACTGCTGACGATCTGGTAACCGCCTTCCTGCGCGATTTGAAACGGATTATATGCGGCGAGGAAGCGTTGTAGCTGATAGCCGCCTTTATCGATCGATTTCAGGAGTTTGATGCCCGGATCACTCATGATGAACACCAGCACTGCCGATACGACCAGGGACAATAACATCGCCGGACGCTGCCAGACCCATAGTTTCCGATGAGCCGGCAACAGGAAGACAAAGAAGCTGATGACGAAAAGGACGATCGCGGTGCCTAAGTCGCGCTGCAGGATGACCATGATGAGGAACATGCCGACCAACGCATAAATCGGCGGCCCCATGATATCACTGGATTTTTGGGCGATATTCTTCGGCAGATCCCCCAGATAGACCGCGAACATCAGGATCGCGACGATCTTGGCGAATTCGGAAGGCTGCAAGGTGATTTCCGTGCCCGGGAAAGGAATACGTATCCAGGCTTTCGC
>JBAVGP010000158.1:0-7232 GCA_049684955.1 Erysipelotrichaceae bacterium | reverse complement strand
ATGATGTCCAGTTCGGATTTGAGACGATTGAGATAGACGGGATCCATATTCTCATTGTCCAGACGCTTCTTCAAGCCCTGCAGACAGAGTTGGGTCAGATATTGTTTCGCGTCGAGCTTGCCGGGGATTGTGAATTTGGGCAGATGCGCGCCGGCCGGATTGAACGAATAATGGCAAGCCGCGGCGATTTCGTCGCTTAAGGCCAATTCGTCGGCGGGATAGAGATGGCTCATCTCACTCGGAGAAAGCATCCACCTTCCGTCAAAGACAGGCAGATTCTTGTCGGCCAAGGTCTGCTGGGTGCCGATCGCGTTCAATACGCGAAAAGCCGTCTCATCCGAACGGACGGAATAATAGACTTTCGATAAAGCCAAGGTACGGACGCCGATGTTTTTGCATAGTTCCCTGAGCACATCGTTGCGCTGATGCCAGAACGGCGCTTCCTCATACGAACAGCCGACCAAAAGCATGGGGAATTGTTGCTTTAGTTGACGGATCCACTCGCCGATGCGGCTGCGGTCATCCTTGATCATCGCTTCTTCCAACAAACCGCCTTCGCCGAAGACGACCACCCAGAGGTGTTCCTTGAATAAAGCGATATCATCAAGCGTCACCATAAACGGTTCGCAGGCGATCTTGGTGCTGAGACGCATCAGGCCTTTGTAGCCTTCATCGTCTTTCGCTAATAACAGAAAAGGATAAACGCTATTCTCAATCTTGACATCGAGCTCGATGCCCAGGATCGGTTTGAGATGATATTTGTTGGTGGCTTTGATGAAATCAGGCACCCCGTACAATCGGTTGCGGTCGGTCAACGCGACGGCGCTGTAGCCTAATTCCTGGGCATTGCGGACCAGGACATCGGGAGTCATCGTACCTTGAAGCAGCGAGAAACAGCTGCGCACCAAACAATGGACGGCCATGGCGTTCACCTCCCTTTCCTCAGTCCATTATACTCGGAAAGACGTTAAAAAAGAACAGCGGGCTGTTCTTAGTAGTTGTAATTCAGGTTGTCGTAGGTGTTGATGACGATCGAGTTGATACTGCTGTCGAGATAGGTCACTTTGACCGTATCCCCGACCTTACTGATGGCGAGTTCGGACGAGATGCCGATCGGCGCGATCAGGAGTTTGTTGACGCCTTCAAGCCGCAGATAGTAGTTGGAGTTGCCGCCGACGATGGCGACATCGATCGCGGTGATCTTGGCTTCGACCGTCTTCAATTGCGTCGAACCTTCGATGACGCCTTTTTCATTGAGTTTGTTGATATAGGCAACTTGGGCGGCCGCGACGGTATCCCCGACGCCGACCAGCGAGTAATCGGTGACCGCGACGAAGGCGTACATCTTGACCAGACCTTCCTGGTCTTTCAAGCTGATGAAGTAGGTCGGCTGCTTTTCCACATTCAACAACACCGGGAACGTCGCGACATAACCGAGGTGTTGGACCTGGCCTTGCGCGCTGCTCATGGCGCTGGCTTCATCCGCACCGCCGATACGATAGAAATCGGCTTTCTTGGTGTGCAGGTTGATCAGTGAGAATCCGACGATGGATTTATCGGCACCGACCGAAGTCATGCCGGAGAACACATAGGTCGAGCCGTTGATCGAAACGTAATTGTAACCCGCGGTCGTCTGGATCATGTCCTTCTGGCCAAAGATCGTATTCCAGAAACCATGTACATAATATCCCCAGTTGTCGATCTGCGCCCAAGCCAATTCGGTCGGCTGGACACGATCGACCCATGCCGGGACACTCGCAAGGTCATATTTATTCATGGAACCGTCGACCGGATCGACGACGATGACGCCGATCGCATCCTTGCCGCCGAACAGGCCGATCTTAGGTTGGACGACGGAGAGAACGTAATACGGTTTGCCGCTGTCGTCGACTTCGAAGGAGAAGTCCTGCAGAATCGCCGTACGGTATTTGAAACGGACATGGCGCAGCAGATCTTGGTCGAAGAAGGCGCTGGGGACATACTTCATCCCTTTCGCCAATGCGACCATGCTGACATCGGAAGCGTCGTTGACATTGACCCGGATATAATCGGGGATGCCGGTATCGCGGTTGTTGAACCATTTGATGATATCCTGGTATTCCAAGGGTGAGACACGCAGGATGTTGGTTGGGGTGCTGACCAAGGTGTAGGTCGGATCGATGTTGTATTGGGAACCCAATCCCTGCACTTTACCGATCTGCTTGTCACCCAGCTGGATGGCGGTCGCTTTATCGACGACCGGGATGCGGTTCAGCGCGATGGCTGAGAAATTGCTGGAGAAATCGGTCTTTTCGGTGATGACGATCTGATCACGGTATTTGCGCGAATTAATCAGCTCGCTGCCCAGCAGCGACATCACGACGACAAACACCACCAGCAAGGCGCCGATCGCGACGCTGTTGCGGACCAAGGTCGAAAAACGCTGGCTGAACAGGAAATTCAGCACGCCGAAAGCGATGAAGTAGAAGGCGAACAACATATAGATGCCTGAGTTCTGCAAGTTGTAGGCGGGTAAGGTGACGTAGTCGATCACCAACGCCAAAAGTACGACGATGACCAATGAAGTAAAGATGGATTTCTTATTCCCTTTTGATTTGGTTGCGTTGAAGATCCACGCGTAATCCGTACGGGTCGGTTTCTTTCTCATAGTTCTCCTTGGATGCGAGCTCTAAGTTCGCCCAAAAGCAGTTGCGCCGTAGCTTCGTCGACGGCTTTGATCGCGGCGGCATGCTTATGTCCGCCGCCTCCGTAATGGGATGCGATATCGTTGATCGCCACATGGCGGGAGCGCAAACTCCCGTTGTACTTGGAAGTACCGTCATCGAGCGTCTCGATGAACATGCCCCAGATTTCGAATTCACGGACGTTGCCGAGTTCATTGATTCTTTCCTTGGCTTGACCCGGTGTCAGTTCAAGGGTTTTCAAGGTATCCAGCGTCAGGAAGATCGTGACCAATCCGCAGTCTTCGATCGTCGCATGCGCCCGGATATAGTTGATGAATTTGTATTCCAGCATCGATAAAGCGAAGAGTTCTTCGTTGATGCGCGGCAGATCCAGATGGCTTTCCGCCAGATACGCCGCCATCTTCAAGGTATGCGGCGTCGTATTGGTGGTGCTGAACTTGATCGTATCGCTCACGACGCCCATATACAGATATTGGGCCACCTTGAGCGGCAACACTGCGTCATGGCTGTAGGACTTCAGCAGCTGGGCGATGATCTCGCTGGTGCTCGCGGCATCCTCATGGACGATCTCA
The DNA here is from genome assembly GCA_049684955.1 of Erysipelotrichaceae bacterium. Lineage (GTDB taxonomy): Bacteria > Bacillota_I > Bacilli_A > Erysipelotrichales > Erysipelotrichaceae > GWE2-51-13. The sequence continues at coordinate 3,976 of JBAVGP010000158.1, read as the reverse complement.
AGCTGGGCGTAATGGTCGGGCATCGGATGGTGGTCGATCTTGACGATCCGTTTGGCTTTGACGAAACGCTGGTCGTCGACCCGCGCCGCATTGGCCGTATCCAGGATGATCGCCAGGCTTTCTTCCACGATGCTGTCTTCCACATCGTCAGGCGTTTCGAAAAGTTCGGGTTTGACGCCGACATGTTTCCCCATCGCATAGATGTTCTTATGCGGATAGGTTTCCTTCAGCCAGCTGATCAGACCCCATTGGGAACCCAACGCGTCCGGATCGGGATTTTGGTGACGGAAGACGCAGATCGTCTGCGCCTCTTCCAGCCAGGTACGCAAGGTACGCTGCATATCAGAACCCGAGCAGGGCTGAAGTGTCTTGGGCGATGACCAGTTCTTCGTTGGTCGTGATCATCCAGACTTCGACCTTGGAATCCTCAAAGGATAATTTGGTATCTTTGCCTCTAGATTTGGCGTTCAGTTCGTAATTGAAATGGATGCCTAATGCTTTTTCGACGCGTTCGGTGATATCGGCACGGACACCGTGGTCGTTCTCGCCCAGACCGCCGGTATAGACGATGGCGTCGACGCTGCCCATCTGCATGACATAGCTGCCGATCGTCTGCGCGATGCGGTTGGCATAGATCTTGCGGGTCAGGATGGCTTGCATATTGCCTTCATCGACCGCTTTTTCGATGTCGCGGGCGTCGCTGGACAGTCCGGAGACCCCCAACATGCCGCTTTTCTTATTCAGGATGTCGATGACCTGTTCGGCCGTCTTGCTTAGTTTCTTCATCAGGAACGTGATGATGGCCGGATCGATGTCGCCCGAACGGGTGCCCATCATGATGCCTGCCAACGGGGTGAAGCCCATCGAGGTATTGACCGATTTGCCGCCTTGGATCGCGGTGATCGACGCCCCGTTGCCCAGATGACAAGTGATGATATTGATGTCTTCCACGTTGCGGTTCATCTGCTTGGCGGTCTGACGGCTGACGAAGTAATGTGAGGTCCCGTGGAAGCCGTAACGGCGGATCTTGAAGTTCTGGTAATATTCATATGGGATCGGGTAGAGATAGATGTCGGCTTCCATCGTCTGGTGGAACGCCGTGTCGAAGATCATCGCATGGCGCGCATGCGGCAAGGATTTGGCGAAAGCGCGATAGCCGACCAGATTGGCCGGATTATGCAGCGGTGCCAGATCGGCTAAATCTTCGATGTCTTTTTCGACTTTGGCGTCGACGATGACCGATTGGGCATACAATTCGCCGCCGTGCACGACACGATGGCCGACGCCTTTGATTTCATCGAGGTTTTCGACGATATGGTGCGAAATGAGCGCTTCCAAGACCATCTGGACCGCGTCTTTGTGGTCGCGGATCGGCTGGACTTTGGAGAACTTCTCCCCTTTCACCTTGATACTGAAGATGGCGTCCTCGAAACCGATGCGCTCGACGATTCCGCTGGTCAGCACCGTTTCCTCAGGCATTTCGAACATCTGGAATTTGAGGGACGAGCTCCCTGCGTTAACTGATATCACTTTTGTCATGTGTCGTTCTCCTTTATTCGTTTTCGACAAGTTGTCTCAATACGTCATCGACCGCTTCGATCTTCAGATCGGCCAGTTGCTGGTAAAGCTGTTTGCGCGTCTGATATTTTTGGGCGCACTGCAATAACTTCTCCGTCTCTTCCAAGATCTTCTCCACCCTCTGTAGGGTATCATACACCGCGCTCCGGCTGCTGCCGGTATGCTCGGCGATTTCCGCCAACGAGTAATCGTCGCGGTAATGCATGGCGGAAACGGATTTCTGATTGTCGGTCAGCAGGTTTTCGTACCAATCCAATAAGATGTTCATGCGTTCCGTCTTATCCAGCATCGTGGAATTCCTCCGTGATACTGTAGAGATAACTCTCGGGATCAAAGGGTCTGAGGTCGCCGGCGTTTTCACCCAGTCCCACAAACTTCACGGGGATCTTCAGGGTGTCCGCGATGGCCAGCAGGATGCCGCCTTTGGCGGTGCCGTCCATCTTCGTGCAGACGATGCCGGTGACGCTGACCGCGGCGGTGAACGCTTCGGCTTGCGTCAGGGCGTTCTGCCCGGTGGTCGCATCCAGGATCAGCCAGACGTGGTCGGGTTCCCGGCCGGTCTCTTTGACGATGACGCGGTTCATCTTGGCCAGTTCGTTCATCAGATTGACCTTGTTCTGCAGTCTTCCGGCCGTATCGACCAATAAAATATCGTAATTTTCACTCATTGCTTGCCGGCATGCGTCGTTGACGACGCTGGCGGGATCGGCGTTGGCCTTGCCTGAAATGCAAGGGATGTCCAAACGCTGCGCCCATTCTTCCAATTGCGTGACCGCACCGGCGCGGAAGGTGTCGGCGGCAGCCAATACGACCCGTTTGCCTTGGTCGGCATAGAGTTTCGCGAGTTTCGCGACCGTCGTGGTCTTGCCGCTCCCGTTCACGCCGACGACCAGCACGACATTCAATCTTCCTTCACTCATCAGTACGTCGCTGTCCAATCCGACAAACAGCTGGGCCATCGCTTCGCTGACGATATCCAAGGCATCGGAAATGGCGGTGATGCCTTCGTTCTTGACTTGTTTCTTAGTGGCAGTCAGGATCTTGTTGGCGGTCTTGAGTCCGATGTCGCTTTGCAGCAGGATGACCATCAGATCTTCATAGAAGGTTTCGTCGATGATCGACTTCCCGTTGAAGAATTCCTTGATCTTCGCACCGAAGCCCTGACTCGTCTTGCGGAATCCGCTTAAGTAGATATCCTGGTCTTTTTTCTTGGTGAATTTGTCTTTCAGGTTCTGGAAGAAACTCATACGAGCACCTCCGGGGTATCCTCGGCCAAGGTGACCGCTTCAGCCAGTTTCACCTTCAGCATCTGCGATACGCCGCTCTGCGGCATCGTGACGCCGTAAAGCACGTCGCATAAAGCCATGGTGCCCGGCCGGTGGGTGACGACGATGAACTGCGTCTGGTTACTGAAACTCTTGAGGTAGCGCGCGAACCGGTCGACATTGGCCGGATCGAGGGCGGCTTCGATTTCGTCGAAGATGCACATCGGGACGTGCCGTGCCTTCAGGATCGCGAAGAGCACGCTGATCGCGATGAGGCTCTTCTCGCCCCCCGAAAACAAGCGGATGTTCTGGACGGATTTGCCCGGCGGCTGGACATCGATGTCGATGCCCGAGTTCAGGATGTCATTCGGGTCTTCCAATACAAGTTTGGCTTTGCCGCCGCCGAACATCGCGGTGAAGACCGCCGGCAGTTCGTGGTTGATCTTATCCATCATGTCGGAGAACTGCACGATCATGACTTCGTCGAGTTCCTTGATGAGGTCGAGGATCTTGTCCCTGGATGAGGTCAGTTCTTCATATTGTTTCTTGAGGAATTCATAGCGCGTGTTGACTTCTTCGAACTCCTGGGGCGCGTTCATGTTGATGTTGCCCAAGGCTTCGATCTCACCACGCAGACGCAACACTTCTTCGGCCGCGTTGGCGATCATCAGCGTTTCGGTATGTTGCTTGGCGAATTCATAAGTCATCTTGTATTCGGAGGCCAGGCGGTTCATCTGGTTTTCAAGTTTGGTCTCGTTGCGCGTCTTTTCAAGCTCGATATCGCGCTTTTGGATCTGCAGGATATTCAGGTCTCTTCGCTGGACACGGATCTGCTGGTCGCGCCGTTCGCTGTCCTGGCCTGTTTTCAAGCGTGCGTCGCGTTTGGTGCGCAGGTGCAGATTCAATTCGTCGCGCCGTGAATAGGCTTGGTTCAATAAGGTGATCAGATCGTCGGCGAAACTGCTGACCGGCTTCTCTTGGACCGGTTGCAGTCTGTCCAAATCATTCTGCAGTCGTTCGTATTTGGCGCGTTTGGCATCCGCGATCGGTTCCAGTTGGGCGAACGCGATGCGCTTCTCCAAGAGTTCGGCGTCGAGCGATGATTTCTTATTACGGATGGCGTTGACGTCATC